>JAJXXG010001129.1 GCA_021781255.1 Acidobacteriota bacterium | reverse complement strand
AGCTGATGGTCCGGAGGGCGAATTCGACGATGCAGGTCTGGTCGTCAATGACGACGACGCCGCCGGAACCGAGCATGGAGCCCGCCTTGCCAACCTGGTCAAAATCCATGCCGAGGTTTTCAATTTCCTCGGGCAGCAGGACGGGGGTCGAAGAGCCGCCGGGCACGACAGCCTTCAGCTTGCGTCCGCCGCGTACGCCGCCTGCCACGTCGTAGACAATTTTATTCAGATTGTAGCCCATGGGCAGTTCGTAGACGCCGGGCCGCTCGACGTGGCCGCTGACGCCAAACAGGCGCGTTCCGCCATTGCGCTCCGAGCCGACGGCCGCATAGGCTGCGCCGCCCATCGAGATGACGTGGGGAACGGTGGCGATGGTCTCAGCGTTATTGATGACCGTGGGGCCGCCGTAGAGGCCAACTACGGCAGGGAACGGCGGCTTGATGCGCGGCACGCCGCGCTTGCCCTCAAGAGACTCCATGAGCGCGGACTCTTCGCCCACTTCATAGGCGCCGGCGCCGCTCTGCGTGATGACCTGGAACTCCGTATCGGAGCCGAAGATGTTCTTGCCGAGGAAGCCCTTTGCATAGGCATCGGCAACGGCTTTTTCCATGATTTCGAGGAGATAGCGGTACTCGCCGCGCAGGTAGATGAAGCCCAGCTTTGCGCCGATGGCGAGGCCCGCAATGATGGTTCCCTCAATGACCGCGTGGGGATCGTGCAGAAAGATCAGGTGATCCTTGCAGGTGCCGGGCTCGCTTTCGTCGCCGTTTACCAGCACGTATTTGGGCTTGGCGCTCTGTTTGGGCACAAAAGACCACTTCAGACCAGTGGGAAATCCCGCGCCGCCGCGGCCACGGAGGTTGCTGGCCTTCATTTCATTGATGATCCAGTCCGGTCCCTGGTCGAGGCACTTCTTCGCGGCCTCATAGCCGCCGAGTTCGACGTAACGATCGATATTGGCCGCGCCCTGGCCAAAGCGCCGGGTCACGATCTTGACTTCATCGGGATGCGAGACGAGCCTAGGCATGGGAGACCGTCCCTTCCTCTTTCGCTTTGCCGCGATAATTGGCCAGTATGCCGTGCACGCTGTCGGGAGTGAGCTCGTCGTGAAAGTCGTAATTTACTTGGATGGCAGGCGCCCAGCAGCAGGCCCCGATGCACTCGACTTCTTCGAGAGAGAAGAGGCCGTCGGGCGTTACGCCCTTGTGTCCGACGCCGAGCTCATCCTGAAAGCGCTCGAAGAGGTCATAGGCTCCGCGCAACATGCAGCTGATGTTGGTGCACACCTGCACATTGAATTTGCCGGCCGGCTTGAAGCGCAGCATGGAGTAGTAGGTGGCCACGTTGCGCACCTCCAGCTCGGTGATGCCGATGCGCGCGGCAACTTCGGCAATCACGGCGTCGGAGAGATAGCCGATCTCGTCCTGCGCGTAGAGCATCATGGGAACGAGCGCCGAGCGGCGCACCGGGTACTTCTGAACCAGCGCATCGAAGCGGGCTGCCAACTTTGGCGAAAAGATGGTCATGGTTTCATTGCTCACTGCATCAACTCCCTTGCCCATGCTTCAGCCGCCAAATCCATTTCTTCCTCACCATTTCCTGATCGTAGCCGCCCTGCTTCGGTCAGCTCCAGCGATCCGCTCCGCTCATTTTCACGCAGCCATGTTACCTGTGGCCCGCTGCGCCGCAAATCCAGCCATCTGTCGGCGTGGCGCACTGTGATTCTCTCTTCGCCCAGCTCTACGGTCGCCTGGCGGTCGCCGTTCAATCCATGCGCCGCGGTGTAGCTGCGGAGCAGGGAAGCGAGCGACACCCACAGCTCCCCGTATAACTGCTCGGTGGCGACCACTAGCGGTCAATCTCCCCGAGCACAATGTCGATGGACCCGATGACCGCCACGACGTCGGCGAGCATCCTGCCCTTGCACATGGTTTCAAGCGCCTGCAGCGTGGCAAACGAAGGGTAGCGCATGTGCACGCGGTAGGGTTTGGCCGTGCCGTCCGAAACAACATAGTAGCCAGTCTGTCCATGGCCCGCTTCAATGCCCTGGTATACCTCGCCGGCGGGCACGTTGAAGCCTTCGGTAACGATTTTGAAGTGATGGATCAGCGCCTCCATCTGGGTCTTCATCTTTTCGCGGTCGGGAAGAACGATCTTGGGCGCGTCAGCCTTGACGGGGCCTTCGGGCATTCCGTCGAGCGCCTGCTGGATGATCTTCACGCTCTCGCGCATTTCGATGAGCCGCACAAGGTAGCGCGCCCAGCAATCACCTTCAGTCGCGATGGGCACTTTGAACTGAAATTTCTCATAGCCGGAGTAGGGCATGTCCCGGCGCAGGTCGAAGTCCACGCCCGATGCGCGAAGCGGCGGCCCGGTGACTCCCAGAGCGATTGCGTCTTCCGGCGAGAGATATCCGACGCCCATGAGCCGGTTCCTGAAGATGGGATTGCCGGTGAGCAGGTTGGAATACTCGTCGATTTTTTCCGGCAGGGCGCGAATGAACGTCTGCACGCGGTCAAAGAAATCCAGCGGAGGCTCCATCGAGAGGCCGCCGATGCGGAAGTAGCTGGTCATCATGCGCTGGCCGGCCACAGCCTCGAAGAGCCTGAGGATGTCTTCGCGCTCGCGGAAGGTATAGAGGAAGACGGTGAGCGCGCCGATGTCCATGGCGTGCGTGCCCAGCCAGATGAGGTGCGAATTGAGGCGGCTCAACTCAGCCATCAGGACGCGGATCCACTGGGCCTTCTCCGGAATCTGCAGCCCGAGAAGCTTTTCGACGGCGAGGCAATAGCACAAGTTGTTGGAGAGCGGGTCAAGGTAATTGATGCGGTCGGTAAGCGGCACGACCTGCTGGTAGAACTTGGCCTCGCAGGTTTTCTCGATGCCGGTGTGGAGATAGCCTATCTCCGGATAGAGGCGTACGACGATTTCGCCGTCAAGTTCGACCACCAGGCGCAGCACGCCGTGGGTGGCAGGATGCTGCGGTCCCATGTTCAGGACCATGTGCTGGTCTTTGGCGCCTGCGGCAGCGGGAGCTTCGAGGATGGGCGTGCCAGCAACTTCAGTCATCAGCGGTACCCCTCCACAGGGTAGTCCTTGCGCAGGGGGTGTCCTTCCCACTCATCGGGCATCATGATGCGGCGCAGATTGGGGTGTCCTTCAAAGCGAATGCCGAACAGGTCAAAGACTTCGCGTTCGTAATAGTCTGCCGAGGGCCAGACGGGAGTGATGGAATCGACGGCGGGGTCTTCCTGATCCACCATCACCCGCAGGCGGATGTGCTCTTTGAAGGCGTGCGACAGGATGTGGTAGCTCAACTGGAAGCGCGGCGCGGCAGGGAACCAGTCAACGGCAGTCATGTCTTCAAGGAAGTTGTAACCGGCAGCCCGCAGAGTGGCGGCTGCAGTTCGAATCTCCGCCGGCGGGACGGTGAGGGTCAGCTCGCCGCGGTCGAACCTGGCATCTGCGAGAGCGCCGGCATTCCAGGCAAGGATCGCCTTGACCGCCGGATGCTCCGGAAGCCCTTCGAGCACTGCTGCCTTGTCCGGCAGCGTCCTGGTTGGCTCATTGCCCATGCTAGAGGTCCGCCTTGTCCTGGCTCCAGTTCAGGATGCCTTTTCGCACAATGTAGTACAGGCCCACGGCCACGAAGCCGAGATAGACCACCATCTCCCAGAATCCAAAGAGCCTGGAGCCGGTGATCTGGGGCAGTTTCTGGTAGATCACCGCCCAGGGCATCATGAAGACCGCTTCAACATCGAACAGGATGAAAAGCATAGCGACCATATAAAAGCGGACGCTGAAGCGCCCGCGGGCGTCGCCCACAGCTTCTATGCCGCACTCATAGGCGGCCAGCTTGACTGCCGTGTTCCGGTGCCGCCCGACGAACCATGAGGCCACCACCATGGCCGCCCCAAGTCCAAATGCGGCAAGTATTTGCATCAACAGCGGAAGATATTGCCAGTGGTAGGGAATCATTTGGAGCCCAGTCCGGAAAGAGTTCTTGAAAAGTTGTGCCGAGAACACCGGGTATACCCGCCCCAGTGCAAGAGGCCTCTCGTTTGAGATTAGGTTTTTGACCTCATCACGTCAAGGCAATGGCTCAATGTTGGTCGTTGAACGGTTTGTGATTCGCAGCCGCTTCGCTGAAGAAGAAACCCACGATGGTCCACTGGCTTGTGTGCGAGGGTTCATGCTGCGCCCCACTTGTTTTGTATAAGCGATGAGGGAGGGGAGTCATTGTGAGCAGCGTCACAGGATATCCATTCCGGGAAATGTGATGGAGCGGGGTTCCACTTTGACTTTGAGTACCTCCGTTATGTGATGACGACCGCGTTCCTTGCCGACAAGATGGGTGAGGATACCAATCATGGCTGCTTCGGCAACCCCGGAATTATCGATAGGGCGCAACGTGTCGAGCGATCCAGCGGCGGTCGCGGACAGCAGGCGTCGCCGGATCAGTTCCGAGGCAGGGCATGCCCTCGAGATCCTTGGCCATGCGATCGAATATTTGATCGACCAGTATACGCATGAGGGTGGGAGCTTTTCGGCCAATGATCCGCGGGTTCAGGCAGTACTGATGCTGATGGCGGTCAATCGCCAGGTGTATTTTGATTGTCCAGAGGCGCCGAGCTTCCAGCAGCGGCTTCGCTTATTCCTGGAACGCTGTTTGAGATAGACCGCTCCTCGCGCATCCACAAACGGCGGCTGACTTCTGCTGCCAAACCATCTGTTCCTCTTTGCGTACCGAGCGGCGGGAGCCTGGATTTCTCTGGCTGTGCCTCCGTTGTCGCGGGCCTTACTGTCCGATGGTCAACACGGCCAGTAAAAGCAGCCACGCCATGCTCATTGCATGCCAATACCAGGCAGTTGCATCCACGGCAACCTGACGCAACTCGACACGCTTCAGCAGGCCCATCGCGCTCAAACAGACCAGCAGCGCAGCCAGGCCGGCAATCAAATGGACAGCGTGCAGCCCGGTGATGACATAGAAGAAGTAGCTCGAGGGAGTTGACCACTGGTCGAAAGCGAATCCCTGCGCCGTCAACTGCCCCCAGGCGGTCCACTGGCCGGCGAGGAAGAGAAGGCCCAGGAGCAGCGTGACGGCCACCCAGGGCAGCGTGCGATGCAGGGCGGGGCGGCCGAGTCCGAGCCATTCCTCCAAGACATCAATCTCACGAAAGATGTTGTGCCTCGCGAATTCCATGGTCAGGCTGCTCAACACCAGTACGGCGGTGTTCAGGAAGAGAATAGGCGGCAGCGTGACAGGATGCCAGTCGCCAATCTGCTCGTGAGTACGAGGGTCCATGTGCGTGCCGGCCTGGCGGGCGAAAAACAGCATGACCAGCATGGCGAAGAACATCATGTCGCCGGCCAGGCCGAAAAAGACGAAGAATCGAATGCGGTTGAGGAGTTCGCGCGGGCCGCGTCGTTCGCTCCGCGAGTCGTCGTCGCCGCCTCCGCCCCCGCCGCCGGTAGGTCGCCGGGTTACAGGTGGTTTACCGCCGATGCCCGGCTCTTTCCGTTCCGTGTCCGCAGGTGGATGCGTAAAGGTGGGAGACATGGAAGGCCTCTGTGAAAATGAGATTACTCTCACTTTCGATTGGACGCACGAGGATTCGATGGGGATGGTCTGCGATCCCGTCAAAACAGAGTTCTGAGGACTCGTGAAAAGCGCTTATCGGCGAGCTGCGGAGGCGACCGCTTCGACAAATGCGCGGTGTACGCGCCGGTCGGTGGAAAGCTCCGGGTGAAACGTGGCGGCCATGATGCCGCCCTGCCGCACGAGTACGGGAAAACCGTCGCGCCGAGCCAGCACCTCCACTCCAGCGCCTGTTTCAATGATGCGGGGAGCGCGGATGAAGACCATTTCCAGTGGTCCGCCGGGCAGAGCGGAGTCGGCCAGCAAAATGGAGGAATCGATCTGGCGTCCGTAGGCGTTGCGCTCGATCACGGCGTCCAAAATGCCCAGACTACGCTGCGCCGGATTGCGGACCTCGCGCGCGAGCAGGATGGCTCCGGCGCAGGTGCCAAAGACCGGATGGCTGCTGCAATACTCCTTGAGCGCGGCGAAGAAGTGGTGCTTTTCCAGGAATTTGAGGATGGTGGTGGACTCACCGCCGGGCAGGATGAGGCCGTCCAGTCCCTGCAGTTCCTCGGACGTGCGCACCTCGACGGGCCCGGCGCCGACCTCGGCCAGCGCCTCTGCGTGAGCCGCATAGTCACCCTGGATCGCCAACACGCCGATGCGCAGAGGCGTTTTCTCTTTGGACAACCCGGATTCTCCTGTGGACCGTTCGTCTACCAGCCGCGAGTTTGCAGCAACTGCGATTCCTCGATGGCGGCGGCGGCCAGGCCCTTCATCGTGCCGGTGACCTGTTCGCTGACTTCTGCCAGAACCCTGGGATCGTTGTAGTGGGTGGTCGCGGCAACGATTGCCTTGGCGCGTGAGACGGCTTCCGCGCGCTCGGCGGGGTTGTTTTCGACGTCCAACGGGGTGGCGCGCTCCTTCATGAAGATGCCTGAACCGACGAAGATGGCTTCTGCGCCGAGCTGCATCATCAGGGCCGCGTCGGCGGGTGTGGCGATGCCGCCGGCGGAGAAGTTGGGCACGGGCAACTTGCCGGTCTGGGCGACCATGCGGACCAGCTCGTAGGGTGCCTGATGCTCCTTGGCGGCTGCGTAGAGCTCCTGTTCGGAGAGCACGGTGAGCGCCTTCATCTCTTTCACAATCTGGCGCATGTGCTGGACGGCGTGAACCACGTCACCTGTGCCTGCTTCGCCCTTGGTGCGGATCATGGCTGCGCCCTCTGCGATGCGGCGCAGGGCTTCGCCAAGGTTACGGGCACCGCAAACGAAGGGGGTAGTGAAGGCGTGCTTATCAATATGATGGGCTTCATCGGCCGGGGTGAGAACCTCGCTCTCGTCGATGAAGTCGACGCCCAGCTCCTGCAGAATCTGCGCCTCGGCGAAGTGGCCGATGCGGGCCTTGGCCATGACCGGAATGGAAACGGCCTGAATAATCTGCTTGATCAGGCTGGGCTTGGCCATGCGGGCCACGCCGCCCTCGGCTCGAATCATGGCGGGTACGCGCTCCAGCGCCATGACGGAAACGGCTCCGGCCTCCTCGGCGATGCGGGCCTGCTCCACGTTCATCACGTCCATGATGACGCCACCCTTGAGCATCTCGGCCAGACCGACTTTCAGGCGGAGGCTGGTACTCGTAACATTCTTTTTTTCATTTGCTTCTGGCATACTCTTCGACCTCGATTGGGACTCTGCCCGTGCCTCTGAAGCCTGCTGGGCGTCGTTCCGGAAACATGTATCAGTGTAGCAGCGATGCGAGAGCCTGGTCACAGAGGGCCGCTGCGCTGTTCAGGGCAGGAGTGCATTTACATTTATTAGTCCAATCCAATCTTTTTGTCCGCAATCTGGTCACTCTGCTGCTTTCTTTTTCGGCGTATGGCGACCACAGGTTCACTTCCGGCGCATACGCCGGAACATCTTCTTCGAGAACCGGAAGCGGCGGAAGCAACAGTCCTCGCGCATGAAGAGGCGCTAATTCCCGTGTCCCACGCGCCGGCGCAGTCTTCGATTACGCTCAGCCCGGCGATGGCGCTGCTTCCCGTCGAGGTCGATGTAGCGATTCCGATCCGCGAGTTTCGTGTGCGGAATCTGCTGGCTCTCGTTCCGGGGCAGGTGCTGGAGACCCGCTGGGCGCAGGGAGACGACATGCCGTTGTTTGCGGGCGAGGTGCAGTTGGGATGGAGCGAATTTGATGTGGTGGAAACGGCTTTGGCCGTGCGACTGACCCGGCTGGCATGACATCGGGGAAGGCAAAGAGAACAGGTACGCACAAGGGCGCGGATGATGAGACGGACGACAACAAATACAGAACCGACGGGAACGGATTCGGCAGGCGGGCTTGGCGTGTGGCTTCTTGAACGGCTGCGGCGGGCACCCCGGCCGCGGCCGCGGTTGGTTCTTCTGGAGCGTGTCACGCTTGCGCCGCGCCAGTCTCTGGCGCTGGTTGAGGCCGAAGGCAGGCGATTCCTCGTGGCCACTTCGCACGAGGGCGGGCCAGTTTTTTACGCTCTCGACCAACAGGAACCGCCGACCGGCGAGGCGCGCCGCAGCGGGCGCGCGGGCGTGGCCGGGAGGATTACATGGTAGGCGCGCAGGCCGCAATGTATGTCGCTCCGGCTGCGGCGTCTCTGATGCCTGACCTGAATGGCCGCCTGCATCCTTCAGACTCGACGCCGTGGACGATTGTCTTTGTCCTGACACTCGTCACGCTGCTCCCGGCGATTCTGATGTGCATGACGCCTCTGGTGCGGTTGCTTGTGGTGTTTCATTTTCTGCGCCAGGCGCTGGGCACGCAGACGGCTCCATCCAACCCCACGCTGCTGGGGCTGGCCCTGATGATGACCTGGTTTCTGATGACGCCGGTCCTGACCCAGGTGGACCAGCAGGCGGTGGAGCCGTATCGCGGCGGCCAGATCACCGGGTGGGAGGCGATCGACCGGGGTGCGCAGCCGGTAAAACATTTTCTGCTGCGTTATGCGCGCGAAAAGGACCTGGCTCTGTTCACCGCCGCCGGGCAGGTTCCCCGGCCCGATACGCCTGCGGATCTGCCGATGCGGGTGGTGATTCCGGCCTACATTCTGTCGGAGCTGAAGGCTGGCTTCGCCATCGGGGCAGTGCTGTTTCTTCCATTTCTGCTGATCGACATGGTGACCGCGGCGATTACGACATCGATTGGCATGTTCCAGCTTCCGCCGGTGGTGGTTTCAACGCCGTTGAAGATTCTGCTGTTTGTGATGGTGGACGGCTGGAACCTGCTGGCCGGATCGCTTCTGAAAAGCTTCTGAGGGAGTGCGGATGACACCAGATATGGTTGCCGAACTTTTGCGCCAGCTGATGAGGGAATCGATGATTCTGGCTGCGCCGGTGCTGATTGCAGCGGCTCTGCTGAGCTTTGTTCTAAGCCTGCTGCAAACCCTCACCAGCCTGCAGGAGCAATCGCTGACCACGGTTCCGCGACTGGCCGCTGTGGCCATCATCCTGCTGGCCGGCATGCCCTGGTTCCTGAGCCGCATGGCGGACTATACCCGGCTTCTGCTGACCGATCTGCACCGTTACCTGGGCTAGAGAGACGGGAGGAATCTGTGATGACGGAGTGGAATGAGTTTTTGAGTGCGATGACCCTGGCCCTGGTGAGGGTGAGTGGAATGGTGACCTTTGCCCCGTTCTTCTCTTCAACGGCGCTGCCGATGCGGGCCAAGGCGGTGTTCACGCTGGCGGTCGCTTATCTGCTGGCTCCGGTGGTGGCTGCTCTGCCGAACGCGCATGCTGTTTTGAGTTTCACAGCGTTGCTGGGGGAGTTGGCGGTTGGGCTGGTGTACGGGCTGACGCTTGCCCTGCTGAACGAGATGCTGCTTTTTGCCGGCCAGATTGCGGGTCTGCAGTTCAGTTTTTCGCTGGTCAATCTGCTGGACCCCGCGACATCGATTCAGACACCCCTGATGGGCGAACTCTTTCAGCTCTTCGGCACGCTGATCGTGCTGGCTGCGGGACTGGACCGCATTCTGCTGGCATCGATGGTGCGAAGCTTTCGCGTTGCGCCTCTGGGAAGTTACGCCCTGGCTCCACATTCCGCGCTGACAATTGTGCGCGCTGCGGGCGGCATTTTTCTGGCAGCCGTGGAACTGGCTGCCCCGGTGCTGGCGGCCACGCTGCTGGTGGAGATCGCCGTGTCTCTGCTGGGCAAGCTCAGTCCGCAGCTTCCGGTCATGTCTCTGACGGTGCCGTTGAAGACGCTGACCGGCTTCGCGCTGCTGGCTGGATCACTGGCGCTTTGGCCGCGCTTTGTTGAAGCGCGCTTCGACAACCTGCTCGACCTGGCCCAGCGGCTGATCGCCGCTCCGCCAGCCGGGTCGGGGGGATAACCGATGCCGGGAGAGCGCACAGAACAGGCGACGCAGCATCGTCGCGAAAAAGCCCGCAAGGAAGGCGACCTGCTGCACAGCCGTGAACTTTCGGCCGCGGCCGGCACGCTGGCCGGCGTGATGGCGCTTGGCGCGATGGGCGACGGGACGGTTGAGTCCTGGCGCGCAGGATTTGCCGCATTTCTCGATCTCGGTTCTGCGGCGCGATGGGAGCCCGCGCAGCTTGAGCCCACTCTTTATTCCATTCGGCGGATATCGCTTTCCCTGGTCGGGCCTCTTGGCATGGTGATGGCGGCGGTGGCTGCGGCAGCAGTGGGGGTGGGAATTCTGCAGACCGGCGGCATCAGCGTTCACGCCGAAGCGATCGGGTTCAAGCTCGACCGCATCAATCCCGTCAGCAATATCAAGAACCTGTTCTCACTGCGCGCGGCGGCGCGGCTAGCCAAATCGCTGCTTCCGGCGGGTCTGCTGGCGGTGTTTGCCGTGCAGCGCATCTCCAGGCAACTGGCGGAGCCGCCTTTTTCGACGGTGCGGCTGGAAACGCTTGGGTCCGATGTGTTCTCCCTTCTGAGGGCGGCGGCGTGGCTGCTGTTTGGCTGGGCTCTGGTCGATTATGCGGTGGAATGGCGCAGCCGCGAATCGCGGCTGAAGATGAGCCGCGAGGATTTGCGGGACGAGTACAAGGAGACGGAGGGCAGTCCGCAGATCCGCAGCCGCATTCGCGGCCTGCAGCGGCAGATGCGCCGCCGCCGCGTGAAGGCGGATGTTTCGCGTGCGGCCGTGGTGCTGACCAATCCCACGCACTACGCAGTGGCGCTGGGTTTCGACTTTGCATCGATGGATGCGCCGAAGGTGCTGGCGAAGGGGCGGAATCTGCTGGCCGAGGAGATCAAGGCCGAGGCCCGCTGGGCCGGAGTGCCGATTGTTGAGAACCCGCCGCTGGCCCGCTCGCTGTATCGCACGGTCGAGGTGGGGCAGGCGATTCCGGTTGATCTGTATGCGGCGGTCGCGGCGATTCTGGCCTACCTCTACAGGCAGCGCGTGGAGTCGGAGATGCGCGAACGGCGCTCGCGCGAAGCCGTTGTGCGCGCGCAGGAGATGGCGCGTCGCGCGAGCGCGATTCCGATGGCCACGATTCCTCCGGTGGAAGGAGAACTGCGATGAGCGCGACTGCATTGCCCGCCGCCTCTGCAGGCGCCAACTCGATCCTGGACCGGCTGCGTGAATATATTCTGCCGCTGGCATCGATCAGCGTGATTTTTGTGATGCTGGTTCCGCTGCCGGCAGCGGGGCTGGACTTTTTGCTGGCGTTGTCGATGGCGGCATCGATTATTGTCTTCCTCTCCGCGGTGCAGATTCGCCGCGCGGTCGAGTTGAGCGTCTTTCCCACGCTCCTTCTGCTTCTGACGCTGTTTCGTCTGGCTCTGAACATTGCGTCGAGCAGGCGGATTCTTCTGCACGGTTCGGAGGGAACAGGCGCGGCCGGCAAGGTGATCGAGGCATTCGGCCAGTTCGTCGTGGGTGGCAACTATGTGGTCGGGTTCGTTCTGTTTCTTGCGCTGATTGCGATTCAATTCCTGGTGGTATCGCATGGCGCTGTGCGCACGGCCGAGGTGACGGCGCGCTTTACGCTCGATGCGCTGCCCGGCAAGCAGATGGCGATTGACGCCGACATGAACGCTGGGCTGATTGATGAGGCCGAGGCGCGAAGGCGGCGTCAGGCGATCGCGCGCGAAGCGGAGTTTTATGGCGCGATGGACGGCGCGGCGCGGTTCAACCAGCGGGACTCGCTGGCCACCATCCTTATTACATCGATCAACATTATTGCGGGACTGCTGATTGGCACGTTGCAGCAGGGCGTTGACCTGAGCGAGGCGTTGCGCACGTATACGGTGCTCACGGTGGGCGACGGGCTGGTGACGATGATTCCGTCGCTGCTGGTGTCGGTGGCCGGAGGCATTACGCTGACCCGCGCCAACTCGGCTGGGATGCTGGGAGGCGAGATTCGCCAGCAACTGCTGGCGCGTCCGGCGACGCTGTATCTGGCTAGTCTTGTCTCGGCAAGCATGTGTCTGATTCCGGGGCTGCCGAAGCTGGCGTTTTTGCTGGTGGCTGGAGGGCTTTTCTGGAGCGGACGCCGGGTTACAGCCGGGCAGGCTGCCGAGCCGGCCGAGGCCGGACCTGCCGAGAAGAAGAAGGCAGAGCAGACGCAGGGTGCGGACCTGGCGGGCCTGCTGCGGCTTGAAGACCTGACGCTGGAGATTGGATTTCAGCTCATTCCGCTGGTGGACGAGAAGCAGGGCGGGCAATTGCTCAACCGGGTGCGCGCGCTACGCCGCCATCTCTCGGCGGAGATGGGCTTTCTGGTGCCTCCGGTGCATATTTCGGACAACCTGCGCCTGAAGCCGCGGGAGTATGTATTTTCATTGCGTGGAATCGAGATTGGACGCTGGCAGACGGAGGGAACTCAACTGCTGGCGGTCTCGGGAGACCCGAACAGACGGCCGCTGACGGGCAGAGAGGCGCGCGAACCCGCATTTGGAGTGCCTGCGGTGTGGATTGCTCCGGCACTGGAAGACCAGGCAATGGCCTCGGGTTATTCGGTGGTGGATGCGGTTACGGTGATGACCACGCATCTGGGAGAGCTGATCCGGCGGCACTCGAGCGAACTGCTTGGCCGGTCGGAGACCAAGCGGCTGATGGATGCGCTCAATGAGAGCCATCCCAAGCTGATCGAGGAACTGGTTCCGAAACTGCTTTCTCTGGGCGAAGTGCAGCGCGTGCTGGAGCAACTGCTGCGGGAGCGGGTGTCGATCCGCGACCTGGGCGCGATTCTTGAGGCGCTTCTTGAGACAGCGCCGGCAAACAAGAGCCTGGTGGCCCTGGTGGAAGCAGCACGCCAGGCGCTTCGGCGGCGGCTTATCCAGCCGTTGCTTGATGGCGATGGCCAGTTGCCGGTCTTGCTGCTTGATTCCGCGCTGGAGGATGAGATTCTCTCAGCCCTGGCTCCGGAGACCGGGCAGCGACTGCTCGCGCCTGCCGGGGCATCCGGCACTCCGGTATTGCGCAGGCTTACCGATTCTTTGAGACAACTTATCGGTGCAACGCCCGCCGCGGCCCTTCCGGTGCTTCTCTGTCCGAGTCCGGCGCGCTACTACGTGAAGCGCTGGCTGGAGCCGATCCAGCCGCGGCTGGCGGTGGTGGCCGCAGGGGAAATTCCTCACGAAGTGCGCCTGCGCCCGGTTGGAACCCTGCGGTGAGAGGGCTGCGTGAGGCGCACCTGACGCAGCGGCGCAGTTGCGATGGGAAGAGTGGCATGAGGGAAAGGGTCTGACATGGAGATGGAGACAGCGGGGACGGCGGCAAACAAGACAATCCAGCGTCGAGGTGCTGTGGAAGGCGGTTATCCGCCCACCGTGGCCGGCGGACAGATGCTGAGCGGTGAACAGGAGCGGGTGCTGCTTGAGCATCTGCCCATTGTGCGCTTTCTGGCCCGCCGCATCCACGAGCGGTTGCCGCAGCATGTGGATATCGAGGACCTGGTTTCGGCGGGCGTGGTGGGGCTGATGGATGCATTCGCCAAGTTCGATCCGGCGAAGAAGGTGCAGTTTCGCAGCTATGCGCAGTTCCGCATCCGGGGAGCGATTCTCGACAGTCTGCGGACTCTGGACTGGAGCCCGCGCGAGCTGCGGCGCAAGGGCCGCGCGGTCGAGGAAGCCATCCGCGTGCTCACGGCGCGCCTGGGCAGGCCACCCGGCGAAGGAGAGGTAGCCGAAGAAATGGGTCTGGGGATCGGAGACTACCAGCAACTGCTTGGCGATCTGAAGGGGCTGGAGATCGGCACGCTGCACGTTGAGCGCAACGAGGACTCCGGCGAGGACGAACTGGCCTATGTTCCGGGGCGTCCTGAGGAGGACCCGCTTTTCTGCTGCCTGCGCGGCGAGCTTGAGGAACGGCTTGCGGATGCGATTGCGCATCTGCCCGAGAGGGAACGCCTGGTGATGACGCTCTACTACTACGAGGAGATGACGATGCGCGAGATTGGACTTGCGCTGGGGGTTGTGGAGTCGCGGATCTCGCAGGTGCATGCCTCGGCCGTGATGCGCCTGAGAGCGGCGCTGAGGGATCTGGCGGCCGCTGGCGCGTTGAAACCCAGCCGCAGGCGGAAGCGCGGAGACTGAAATCTTTGCCAGGCAGGGAAATGAAAGGGAGTGAAGGCTGATGGAAAAGATGCTCAGACAGGATGAGATTGACGCGCTGTTTCAAGCGGCGCGAACCTCGACGCCCGAGGCAGCCGGGGACGAGGCGAGGTCCCGGGTGACGCCTTACAACTACTCGTCGGCAGGGCAGATCTCCACGGAGCAGTTGCGCGCGATCAGCATATTGAACGATCTTTTTGCGCGCAATTTAACCCACAATCTGGGGGCCTGGCTGCGCACCCGGTTCCAGGTAAACCTGGTCTCGGCCGAGCAGATACCCTTCAATGAGTTTTTGCTGCGCATCCCCGAGATCAACTATGTGGCCTCAGTGCGCATGGAGCCGCTGGGAGCGCTTTCAGTGATGCAGTTGGATCTTGCGCTGGCACCGCCGATCATCGATCTCCTGCTGGGCGGCGAGGGCCAGGAGGGTCCGCTGCGCGAGCTGACCGATATTGAGGAATCCATGCTGGCCAGCGTGGTGGAAATCATTTGCCGCGAACTGACCGCAGCGTGGCAGTCGGTGGGCCTCAGTTTCAACTTTGAGCGCCGCCAGATGCAGACCCAGGTGGCCCGCATCATTTCGGTGAATGAGAAGACACTGTGCCTGAGCTTCGAGATACGGATGCCGCACTGCTCCGGGCTGCTGAACCTGGCCTTCCCGGCGGTTGTGTCGAACACCATTCTGCGCAGGCTGACCTCGGACTGGGGCCGCCGGCGGCGTCATGCGCCGGAGACCCGGATTCGCATGGAGGCAGCGGCGAGGAAGATTCGCTTCGGCGCGTCCCTGCAGATGCCCACGGTGCGCCTGCCTGCCGGTTCCATCGAGCGTATGGAACCGGGAACGGTCCTGCGCCTTGACCTGTCTGCCAGCTCGCTGGCCGAGTGGCGCGTGGGAGGGCAAGCCTTGTCGAGCGCACTGGCGATCCGCATGGGACGGCGCCGCGCCGCGCGACTGGAGAGCAACGCGCCCGGAGGAATTGCATGAAGAGCTACCTGGACTGCTGGACATCTGTTGCAACCGCGCTGTTTTCCCAAGCCCTGGCCGGAGAGCCTGAGTTTGCCGAGTCGCTGCCAAGGCCCATGACCGGAGCAGCATTCGGATATGCGGCATTCCTCGCCGGGGACGAAGAGGGCCGTTTCAGCGTGGTGCTGGATCCGGCGGTTCTCGAATTGCCGCTGATGGGCGAGGGGGTGGACCAGAAGGCAGGCTGGCGCGAGTTGCTGCGCGAGGTTGCCGATGCAGCGGCAGGGGACCTGCTGGTTCAGGCGGGGAAGAAATGCCGTGTAGAAAAGTTCGAGGAGATCGCCGGAGAAAACCAGATTTCCCGCGCATTCCAACTGAAATCGAATATGGGTTCATGGGCGATTCTGGTGCGCGATGAGGTACGACTGTCGAAGGCCGAGGCGCACATGGATTCGACTCGAGCAGATTCGGCCCGGACATCGGAAGAGCCAGTGGCGGCCGCGGGCATCAGCCCGGGCATTGAGCTGCTGCTGGACGTGGAACTGGAAGCCACGCTCCGCTTTGGCTGCCGGGAGATGCCGCTGAGCGAAATTCTCGACCTTGGCCCCGGGGACGTGGTGGAGTTGGACCGCCATATCGCCGATCCGGTTGACCTGATTGTGGGCGACAAGATTGTGGCCTGGGGAGAGGTTGTGCTGGTGGATGGAAATTTCGGATTGCGGGTGACCAGGGTTGCCTCGCCACGCAAGCGATTGGAGAGTATTCGATGCCTGTTCTAAATCGCGGAAGCGTAGTCGTTGCGCAGGCAGGGGAGCGCAATCCATTTCTGCCGGAGACGCCATTGGATGCGCCGAACCGGGGTCGGCGCACAGGGATGGGCGTGCGTCTGCGATCGGGCATTCTGGAGGCCTGCGCCAATCCCGGCTGTGGTTCCGGCTGGCTTCACCTGTGGAGAAGCCGCTCGACGCCTGTATTTGAGGGCGGCTGGAGCTGCTCGGCTGAATGCACGGCGGCGCGGATGCGGGTTGCGGTGCGCCGCGAACTGGACGGGCGGAACGCTTCCCATGTGGCGCATCGCCATCGGATTCCGCTGGGCCTGTTGATGCTGGAGCAGGGATGGATTACGCAGGACCAGCTTCGCAAAGCGCTCGATGCACAGCGAGCGGCAGGGACAGGGCGGCTGGGCTACTGGCTCGTGCGTCAGCGGGCGGTGAGCGAGCCGATGGTGACCCGAGCTCTGAGTTTGCAGTGGAGCTGCCCGGTGCTGTCCTTGGAACATCACGATGCGGCGGGGCTTGCAGCCATGATGCCGCGCCTGTTTGTGGAGGCGTTTGGGGCCCTGCCTCTGCGGCTTGCAGCGGGCAGGCTGGCGTACCTGGGATTTGAGGCGAATCTCGACCCGGTGCTGGCTCTGGCCGTTGAAAGAATGACCGGGTTGCGGGTGGAAAGCGGGCTGGTGCGGGAGTCGCATTTTCAGGCGGCGCATGAGCGGATGCTGACGGTGAAGTTTCCCCTTGTGGAGCTGGTGGAAGCAGTCTCAGAGGCAGCAGCGGCGCACGCGCTTGCCCGGGCGGTGGAGCGCGCACGGCCGATTGTCTCGCGTTTGGTGCGTGTGCATGAATGTCTGTGGCTGAGAATGTGGAAGCGTCCGCAGAAAGGGCCGCTGCCCGAGGGCGAATCGGTGCAGGACCTTGTCTGTACGATTTGCCGGTAGAAGGGACGCGGCCCCTGCCGCGCCCGCGAATTGCCTTTTCAAGATGGGGAACGAAGCGCCGATAAACACCTCAGCAAAGGAGCCGGGGATGCGTGAAGTGCGAACCTTGATAGTGGATGATTCGTCGGTGATGCGCAAGATTGTGGAGCGCGCACTGCGCCAGGCGGGACTCGATCCGCTGGTGGTGCATGAGGCCGGCAGCGGCGTCGAGGGACTGGAAGTATTGAAGGGCGCGCACGTTGACCTGATTCTCTCCGATATCAACATGCCTTCGATGGATGGGCTGGAGTTTCTGCGCCAGATCAGGGTTCAAAATCTTGCTCCCGGAGTTCCCGTGGTGATGATTACCACTGAGTCGAGCGAGGAGCATGTGAAGCAGGCGATTCTTGCGGGGGCGCGGGGGTACATCCGCAAGCCGTTTACGGCTGAGCAGGTGAAGGAGCGGGTGTTGCCGTTGCTGACGGCGGCGTAACCGTTGAGTGCGGACATGCTTTTGACTGGAGTAAGGACGGCCCGATGCAGGCCGATGAGCGGCGGCACAGATAGAGATGGAGAGTGGGATGGCGCAATCGTTGCGGGAATCCGTGCATGTGGTCTCCGATCCGAGGAATCTGGATGCGAGCGTGGAAGAGGTCTTCGAGCTGATGCTTGGGGTGCGTTGCAAGCGCTCCGGCGAGGTCTCAGGCGCAGCGGCGCACCCTGAATTGGAGTCGGTGACGGCGGTGGTGGGATTTGGCGGTCTGTTGAGCGGAGCCTGCGTTTTCCGCTGTGGCGCCAGCGCCGCGATGAAGGTGGCCGCGCGCATGACGGGGATGGAATTTCATGAGATTGACGATACGGTCAAGGATGGTATCGGCGAGATCTGCAATATGCTGGCAGGCGCATGGAAGGGGAAGGTGCCTGACTTGGCGGCTCATTGCGGACTGTCGGTTCCGGCGGTGATCACCGGTCGCGACTACAATCTTCGCGTGCAGGCGCCGGAGTTTCAGTTGCAGCATGTCTACAGCTTTGAGGACGCTCAGTTCGCCGTGACGATTGTTTGCGACGGCATGCAGTAGGCTGCCTGTTTTTCTTTTTATGGGAGATACGGAAGGCGTCGAAGCCCAGAGAGGGCCGGCGCTTTTCTGATTTTGAGCGCGCTTTCTTTCCTAATTTGAGGTGCTGAGTTCCAGCCCGGCCCGCCTGCTCAATTCTGATACTCCTCTAATCCTTTAATCTCCATTTCGGTCTCCAAGCTGCAGGGTTTCGCTCGCGAGAGGAGAGCCCGATGGACAGTGGATACTATGCAGCCATGACCGGCCTGGTGGCGCGCACGCAAGCGCTGGACACGGCCGCGGCGAATCTGGCGAATGCGCAGACGCCCGGTTACCGCGCGGAGCGCGAGTATTTTCGCTCAGTGCTCCTGGGACCGGATGCTCTGGATTCGCAACTCGGACAGACCGTGAACAACTATGGGCTGCTGGGCGGCGACCGGCTGAATCTGGCCCAGGGCGCGATCCAGCAGACTGGCAACCCGCTGGATCTGGCGATTGAAGGACAGGGATTTTTTCAGGTGCAGACCGGCGGCGGGCCGCGCTTTACGCGCGATGGAGGATTTCACCGCTCGCAACAGGGGTTGCTGGTTACGGAGGCGGGGGAGCCGGTTCTTTCGGCGACGGGCAAGCAGATTCCTGTGCCTCCGGGCGAGGTTTCGGTGGGCGCGGATGGCGCTCTTTCAGTGGCCGGGGGAGTCGTGGATACAGTGGGAGTCTTCACGCTTCCCAAGGACGCTCAACTGACGCCCGAGGGCGCCAACCGCTACCGCGCGCCGGACGGGGTCAAGCCCACGCCGGCAGGGGATACATCGATTCATCAGGGGGCGATTGAAGCTGCCAATCAGGATGCCGTGCAGGGAACGCTGGACCTGATTGTGATGCAGCGCCAGGCGGAGATGATGCAGAAGGCGCTGACTGTCTTCCATACCGAATTCAACAAGTTTGCCACCGAGGATCTGCCGCGGGTGTAGCGGCAGGTGCCTTGCTGAGGATGGGAAAAAGATGATTCGAGCACTGTATACGGCAGCCAGCGGCATGAGCGCGCAGCAGATGAACCTGGACACAATCGCCAACAACCTGGCGAACTCGTCGACCACAGGATTTCGCCAGTTGCGCCTTCAATTCCAGGATATGGTCTATCAGAATCTGGTGACGCCGGGAGCGGCGCAAAGCCAGTCTACCGTCTCGGCCGGGCTTCAGATCGGTCTG
>JAJXXG010001139.1 GCA_021781255.1 Acidobacteriota bacterium | reverse complement strand
GTGTCTGCAGCCGCCGCCCCGCTCAGGTGCCCGCAACAGATTCGATCGCTTCGAACTCCAGGCGGCAACATATGAATTCAAGAAAGTTCCAGACTTACGGGAGAGGACCGGATGGCGGCGATTGCGGCGGGGATCGGTTGGCATGTGCTCGGCTCGGCGATGGCGGCGTCGTTTTACGCCCCCATCGAGAAGGTCAGGAGCTGGTCGTGGGAAACCACTTGGGTCGTGGCAGGCTTCTTTTCGTGGATTCTACTGCCCATCGGTATGGCCTGGATTCTACTGCCAAACTTCCTCGCGTTCTATGCCGCGCCGTCGGGCAGCCTGTTGCTGAAGGTTGCTCTCTGTGGCGCCATGTGGGGCGTGGGCAACGTTAGCTACGGCTTAACCATGCGCCACCTCGGCATGTCGCTCGGTATTGGGGTGGCCATCGGCGTGACGTTGGTTGTGGGAACGCTGGTGCCTCCCATGCTGCACGGGCAGTTTCTGGCCAAGTTCTTGAGCCGCGGGGGGCTGTGGAGCATGGCCGGCATTGTGGTCGCGCTGTTTGGCGTGGCGCTCGTCTCCTATGCCGGGCACCAGAAGGAACAACAGCTGGGCGTTGAGGTGAAGGAATTCAACCTGATGCTTGGCCTGGCGTTGGCGGTCGTGTGTGGAATCTTTTCTGCCGGCTTTTCTTTCGGTCTGGATGCGGCGACTCCGCTGCGCGACGCGGCGTTGCGCGTTGGAGTGAACCCGCTCTACGCGCGGCTGCCGAGCTATGTGCTCATTATGGGCGGCGGAGCCATCGTCAACATGACCTACTGCTTCACGCGCCTGACCTTCAAGAAAGGTATCTCGCTGCGCGCCGATCTGGCGCAGCCGGGCGGAACGCTCCTCAAGAACGGCCTGATGGCCGCGGCCGGCGGCATTATGTGGTATCTGCAGATGTTCTTTTACTCGTGGGGCGCGGCCATCATTCCGGTCCGTCTCGACTACGTGAACTGGATGCTGCATATGAGCTTCTATGTGCTTTGCGGCGGACTTGTGGGCCTGGCGCTCGGCGAATGGAAATCAGCACGCGGCCGTCCTCTCCGGCTGCTATGGGCGGGGATTCTGGTGATTATTGCCGCAGCCAACCTGGTCGGGCTGGGCATGGCCGCAGGCAGCTGACGCGCACGGCGGATTATTTTCGGTCGAACTTGGCCGGTCGCTTTTCCACAAATGCCGAGATACCCTCGCGGGCATCCGGTAATGCAAGACAACGCAGATAAGCTTCCGTATCGGCGCGGTGCGTGACCTTGGGCAATTGTCCCTCATCCAAATGGACCAGGCGTTTGGTCTGCCGCAGCGCCTCGGCGGGAAGCAGCAGCAAACGCTCCGCGAGTTGCTGCGCCGATTTCATCAGCATTGCGCCGGACACAAGCTCGCTGACCAATCCCCATTCCAGCGCCCGCGCGGAAGTGATGGGTTCGCCTGTAAGGCACATCTCCAAGGTTCGCCCTTTGCCCACCAGCGCGGTGAGTTGTGCAATGCCGTAGCCCGGCGGCCAGCCCAGCTTGATCTCCGGCATGGCGAAACGCGCCGCGTATGAGGCAAGGCGCCAGTCGCATGAATATGCCGCCACGCATCCAGCGCCGAAGGCTGGGCCATTCACCGCTGCAATCACCGGCTGCGGCAATTGCTCCAGAGCGAGAAACAAATTCGCCTGCCGCAGGCTCAGAGTTCGCGCGGCTTCCAATGGCAATCCCGCGATCTCCTTCACATCATCGCCGGCGCAGAATGCGTCGCCCGCCCCGGAAATCACGACAACTCTCACCTCCTGAGCATGCCCGGCCAGCCATGCAACCACGCGCTCCAGCTCGCCCGTCATCTGCGCATTGATGGCATTCGCTGCGCGTGGGCGATTCAACGTCACGGTCGCAATCCGATTGGCCGCTTTGACGATCACCGTTTCGAATGCGCCGAGCTCGCCATCGTTGGGCTTGAGAGTCATCACGCGGTCTTCTTCCTGCATGAGTTGCGTTACGTTGGCAACGAGCCTTTCAAGCTGGACTACCGCGCGACGGTGCTGGCCCCGGCCGATCTCGCGGTCTCCGGCATATGCCCGCACCTCAAATCTCACGCGGCGGCCATCGATTTCCACAATCTGCGCGATCCCCCGAACAGTTGAGCCCGGCACTGCCGCGCCTACATGCTCGACCTCAACTTCCACTCCGACCGATTCTTCTCCTTGTTCCAGAAAAGGTCGCAGTGCCTCACGCGCAGACTGCTCCATGAGCATGATCATGCTGGGCGTTGAAAACACCGTTGCCTGGGGAATGCCGCCCAAGGTGATTGTCATTGTGGCATCCACCATCCAGGTCAATTCGCCCGTTGCGCCAATTTGTAAGCCTGTCTTCATTGCTTAGCCAATGACTGAATACAAATCCCGGCTGTTCAACCGGCCGCACAGATTAGCCGGGCGTTTCCCCGCCCCTCACCCGGTGTTGCGCAGCCCCGCGGAAATCCCGTTAATCGTCGCCGCAATCGCGCGGTTTACCTCCGGCGTGTCTTCACCGGCGCGCTTTCGCCGCAGCATGTCCACCTGGATCAGGTGCATGGGGTCCACATACGGGTTGCGCAGTTTGATCGAGTTGGCCAGCACCCGGTTCGTCTCCAGCAGTTCCTCCTGCCCCAGAATGGCAAGGATTCCCCGCACCGTGCGGTGGAACTCCGCCTCGAACATGTCGTAAATGCGCTCCCGCAGCTTCTCGTCTTTCACCAGCGTGGAATACAGCCGCGCCGTGCCCAGGTCGGCCTTCCCCAGCGCCATCTCCACATTGCGCAGCAGGTCGATGAACAGCGGAAACTCCTGCGCCATCGTCTGCAGCAGCGGCAGCGCCTGGGGTTCGGCCAGAAAACGGTCCAGCGCGTAGCCCACCCCAAACCACGCCGGCACCAGCAGCCGCGACTGCGTCCATCCAAAAACCCATGGAATCGCGCGCAAATCCGAGAGCTTCGGCGAATCGTTGCGGCGCGCCGGACGTGACCCGATCTTCGCGTTCTCCAGCTCGCCCACCGGCGTCGATTGCTCAAAATACGCGATCACCCCGGCATCTTCAAGGATGTGCTCCCGATAAAATCCATATGCCAGGCTGGAAAGCTCTTCCAGCGCCGCCTCCCACTCCGGCTTCAACACTCCGGTAAAATGCCCCTCCGGGTCGCGCGCGTTGGGCCGCGCCAGCGCGTCGAGCGAGGCCGCGATCATCAGCTCGAGGTTGCGCTCGGCCAGCACCTCGTCGGCATATTTGAAGTTCAGCACCTCGCCCTGCTCCGTGATGCGCAGCCGGCCGTCGAAGGAGTTGAACGGCTGCGCAAAAATCGCGCGGTGCGTCGGACCGCCCCCGCGGCCCACCGTGCCGCCGCGCCCGTGAAAGAGACGCAGCTTGATGCCCGCCTCCCGCGCCGCCACATGCAGATCGCGATGCGCGCGGAAGATCTCCCACGTCGACGTCAGCATGCCCCCGTCCTTGTTGGAGTCCGAGTAGCCCAGCATGATCTCCTGCCAGTCCCCCCAGCTCGTCAGCAGCTTGCGGTAGTCGGCGCGCCGCCAAAGCTCCCGGCAGATCGCGGGCGCATTGCGCAGATCTTCAATTGACTCGAACAGGGGAACCGGCATCAAGCCGGGATCGATTCCCGGGCCTTCCCCCGACCCCTCCACCTTCACTCCGCCCAGCCGCGCCATGCGGATCACCGCCAGCACATCGTCCACCGACGATGCCCCGCTGATCACGTACTGGCGGATCGAATCCGGAGAGCAGCCTTGCTTCACCTCCGCAACCACGCGGAATGTCTCCAGAACGCCCGCGGTCTGCGGGCTCAGTCCGCTCGCCAGCGACGGCGCCACCGTGTCGCCGATGATCTCCTGCAGCGCCTCGGCATGAACCCGCGCGTGCTGCCGCACATCCAGCGTGTGCAGATGCAGGCCAAACGTGCGCACCTGCAGAATCAGCGGATCGATGAGCGTGCGCGCGATACGGATGCCGCCATTCTCCGCCAGCGACCCGCGCAGCGTCTCCAGGTCGTCAATGAACACCTGGACTGAGCAGTACGCGGGCAGCGCCTGCGTCAGCTTGTCGTGCCGGCGCGCCAGCGTATACGGCATCACCGGCAGCGACGCTCCCGGTGCCCTGTGCACCTCGCCCGTCTGTTCCAGCGTCCGCTGGATGCGGGCCTTCAGGCAGATCACAAACCGGCGATAATACTCGAACTCATACTGCGACCCGAATACCTGCGCCTCCGGAGTGTGTACCTGCGCCACGTAGGCGCGCAGACGCTCGAGCAGGGCCGCGCTCACCGCGCGCTGCTGCGCGCTCGACGTCAGCAGATCGATGATCAGATCGAGCTGCCGCTGATAATAGAGCAGCAGATGGCCCCGCGCCAGTTGCAATGCGGCGCGCGTCACTTCGGGGGTCACAAACGGGTTCCCGTCGCGATCGCCGCCGATCCACGAGCCGAAACGCAGCACCAGCGGCAGATCATGAGGCTCCATCTCGATGCCGTACGCCGCGCGCAGCGCCGCCGATATCTCCCGATAAAGCTCGGGAAGCGTCTCGAAAATGGAAACATCATAGTAATCGAGGCCCATCTTCACCTCGTCGTACACCGTGGGCCGGCGCGAGCGCACCTCGTCCGTCTGCCACAGCCCCGTGATCTCGGCCAGTACCATCTCCTCCAGCCGCGTCATATCCTGCCCCGGAACCGGAAT
>JAJXXG010001220.1 GCA_021781255.1 Acidobacteriota bacterium | reverse complement strand
ATCTTGCCGATCTGCCTGATCTGAATGTGCATGAGACGATCAAGGTCTATGGTCCGAACGGTTTCTTTACTCTGCACGAGCCGCTCACGGATTCCATCTTTGTCGCCACTGGCACAGGCATTGCGCCTATTCGTGGATTTGCCCAGTGGTTGTTTCCCAAAGATGGTCCTGACCGCAGCGAAGGGCGCGAGATATGGCTTGTTTATGGGACGCGCCACGAGACGGAGATTTATTACCGCGAGGAATTCGAGTCGATGGCAGCGGCGCATCCCAATTTTCACTACCTGCCGACGTTGAGCCGCGCCGGAGCAGACTGGACCGGACTGCGTGGCTACGTGCAGGATCACGTTGCGCGGATTGTGGAGGAGCGAGCTGCGCGCCTGGGGCAAACGCTTCCGCTGGCCCCGCCGGATACGTCGATTCCCGCTGCGCAGCTACGATTTGATATCCATGCGTATATATGCGGCTTGAACGACATGGTTGGCTCAGTGCGCGAGCGCCTGAAAGGCTTTGGATGGCATCGCAAACAGATTGTCTTTGAGCGCTACGACTGAGGGTTCAAGGACGTTTGTCACCAGAGCGCGTGGTGAAGCGCTTGAGCACAAATTCTCGAAGAACATTCTCTCCTGCGTAGCTGGCAATATCCACTGCACCATTGATCGCCACAAGAGATGCACCGCGGTTACCTGACGGATAGTAGAGATTGGAAATTGCGCCCGCAGCAAAGCTGCCGATGATGTGGGAGTAATCAATTTCCCAGTGGCCGCTGTCGCTGCGTGTCATCACTGCGGACTCGAGGGCGTAAAAGAACCGCGCATGGACGCTGCCCTTGCCTTTGTAAAAGTAGCGCGGATCCTGATGGAAGAGAGAGGGAAGCAGCGCATTGCCGATGAGCCGGCCTGTGACGTCGTCGGCATAGGCTGCACCGTAGCGCTTTGCATAGCCCTGCATACCCTGTCCATAGCCAGAGAAGTTGTTGTTGTACTGCTCAATACCTGCGATGGAACCCACGCTGATGAAGGTAACCGGATCAATCAGAGAGCGGAGCGCGAGCTGGAACTTCTGCTTGGCCATCATGGGCGGAGCATTCCAGTCATAGCTGCTGTAGAAATTAGGGAAAACACCCAGAACGCGCTGTTGCTCGGCGATGTGCATCTGCTGAATGGAAATCTCTTCAGGACTGCCATAAACGTGCACAAATGCCGCGGTGGCCAACACGGGCAGGCGGAGTTTGGAGACGATACGGAAGTCGCCGGATTTCAGTTGAATGCTGCGGTTCACTGTGCCCAGGCCGGGTCCATTGACCCTGAGCTTGTAAGTTCCTGCCACAAGGTCAGGGAATTCGAATTCGCCATCGCTGCCCGTATGTCGGTCGTCTACCTTTGCGCCAGCTGCATTGGACAGCACAACATGGGCCCCTTGCACCTCCGCTCCAGTTGCATCGAGGACAGTTCCGGCAATAGTAGCCGTGTCCTGCATCGAATCCGCGGCAGGCGTGGCTGGATCAGCATTGGAAGGCTCGGATGGGGTGGAGGCTGCTTCGGTTCCATTGGCTGCGGAGATTTGCTGGGCGCACAAAGCCATTGGTGCCAGCATAATGAGCACTGCAATTGCAAGTCGCCGGCACAGTGCTCCAGCGCATGTGAGGAAAAGCATTTTGTCTCCGCTTGCTAGGTTAGAGTGGTCCGCCTGGGGCGGAGGGGTGCAGCGCCACTCGCCGGTCGCACTTTAATGCGCCCAGAGTGGCTTCTTTAGGACGTTTGATGACGAATACCGTCAACAAAGTGGCCTGAAACTTTAGGTTAACGAAGCGCTGATTGGGCGATGCAGACCAGGGAAGGGCGACATTTTGATGCCATAGCGGAGAAGTATCGCGCTACAAGGAGATGGAAGGCCTAAAGATTGAACAGCTCGCGCAGCCGCTTTGTTTGTGCTCGGCTGACTGGAATCTCCGTTTGCTTCTTGTCATTCATCCGCAGTTGGTAGCTCGACTTGAACCAAGGTACAACTTCACGAATGTGGTTGATATTCACCACAAAGCCACGGTGGGCTCGCCAGAAGAGCGCTGGATCGAGCAGATCAAGCAGTTCCTCGAGCGTGCGGCACTTTGACTGGCCCTCCATATGCTGGGTGACAACCCGAATTACGCCTTCATCGATGGCTGCATAGCAGATCTCGGACTGGTCGACGAGGAGCAGCCTGCTTTGCGCCTGAACAACCAACCGGTTAGGCTGTGTGCGTGAGCCAGATTGTGGACGATTGAGCAGCTGCATGAGTGCTTCAATCTGCGCCTGCGGGGTGGAGCCATTTGTGCCGTTCAGCCGTCCGCGTACACGCTCAATCGCCTGCGATACGCGTGTTTTATCAAAAGGCTTCAGCAGATAATCAACCGCATTTACGTCGAAAGCCCGGACTGCATATTGGTCGTATGCGGTGGCGAAGATAATCTGTGGAATCGGATCTGCTTCGCTGTCGGGATGTGCTGCATGCCGGTCCATCAGGCGCTTGATGGTGGCAAAACCGTCGAGGCCGGGCATCTGCACGTCGAGGAAGACGACGTCAGGATGGTGCCGCTCAATCAACTCAACGGCCTCAATGCCGTTTTCACCCTGCGCAAGCACGTCCACGTCGCCAGTCTGGTCGAGGAGATACTTCAACTCGTCGCGAGCCAGCTTTTCGTCATCGATAATCAACGCCGAGATGGACATGCACTTGCGATTGTAGAGGAATCGGATTCGGTCCGGCTTAAAGGGGTTGCACGCCGCCCCTACTCACCCATCACCCGCAGGCGGGCAGGGCGTTGATCCTGACTGAGCTCATTGCCGCAGCGGGTACAGAACTGGTCCGTTGTCCTCACTGTGCGATAGCACTTGCCGCAGCTTGCCGTCAGCTGATAATTGCACTGCGGACAGAAGTGGAAGTCGCTCTGAACGTGGGTTGAGCAAGCGGGGCACTTGGTCATGAGGGGCTGGCGCAGCAGGAAATAGAGCACGGCGCCAATACCGCCCGGCATCACAAAACAGATCAGCATCCAGAACTTTGAGCTCATGCCGCGCCGTGGCGCGTCCTTGCTCACGTAGCCGATCATCAGGAAGTAGAGAGCCGCCAGCAGGCCCCAGGAGCCGTTGAAATAAATCCGAAGACCTAGCGGCGGATGGTGATGATGAGCCGATGGCAGCACCAGCCAGAAGTAGTACTCCACCAGTAGAAAAGCAGCGACGGCAGCAACGATGGACCACCAGGGGATTAGCTGCGGATCGTCCTGTACTCTTGTGGACTGTGAATTGCTCATGGACGGTTCCATTCAATAAAGGCAGATCACGGGGAGTGCTGCCAGCTTATTCCTCTCTATGGTGGACGGGAAAGAATAAATTGAAGTTGCGTGTTCCGCGGGTATCCTGTCAATCTTTCCCATTGAAATTGCTTCAGGGCTTTCCTCGCAGCCAACCCGCCAGCAATACACACGCCAGCAGAGCTGCACCCAGAAACATAATCCAGACCCCAAGTTCACTGGTGAGGTCTGTCAGTCGTCCCCCCGACACAATCGAATCTACGGTCCACCAGACAAGTGGTCCCAAAAGCAAAACAATCAATAAGATAGCTGCCAGAGCCAGCGATCTGGTCCGCCGCTGGTCGGCCCTGCTGTCGGCCAGAACCCCCATGGAGGCCAGCACCACGCGCCGTGTGCGATACCCCACGGCTTTCTCGCGGTCCGCTTCCAGTCCAGCAAGCGAACCCAGGATATTCTGATCGGTCTTCGTGCCGGGAATTGCGCCTGTGGTGGGTTCGGCCGTGGTCACACGCCCTCCTGGTACCTTGTTTCCTCGCGCTCAAGTTGCGGCCTGATGGCCGCCAGACCTCGATAGAGCCTGGATTTTACAGTAGAGAGAGGCGCCCTTGTTACCTTGGCAATCTCGTCCAGCGCCATGTCTTCGTGGAACCGGAGAACCAGAACCTCGCGATAGAGGGTGTCCAATTGCATAAGTGCAGCGGCAATCCGCTCGCGGTCTTCCACGTTGGCAAGCCGGTCAAATGGGGACGGTTGCGTGTCGGCAACCTCGCAGTTCATCGGCTTGTCGTCATCGCCGCCAACTTCAAAAAGCTCATCGAGGCTCGACATGGTGCGCTTGCGCTTCTGGTCAATCACCAGATTGCGCGCGATGGTGAAGAGCCAGGTTTCAAACCGCGACTTGCCGTTGAACTGGCCGCCGCGGACGAGCACGCGCATCCACACTTCCTGGAACAGGTCCTCGGCCATCTCACGATTGCCGGTGAGATACATAAGATAGCGGAGCAAGCGGTGCTGGTAGCGCACAATCAATTGGTCCAGCAAGCCGGCTTCATTGCGCTTCAAGCCTTCGGCAATGGCAAGACTCTCCTGGCGGACCTGTTCATCCACCAGTACCGAGGCTGCCGGAGCAAAAATCGAACGGATCACAGCTGCGGGACTCATCGTGTTTAATTAGACGACATTTTGCCTTGCGAAGCCGCTGAAAAATACGGTATGCGGCTATTTCTTTGGTTCCGCTACCCGATTTGGCCTGTTGTCTATTTTTTAGAGTTTACTCTAAGTATGTGCTTGGGGGTCTGGAGTGAGCTCGCCAGCAGTGCCTGAGCAGCCGCATCAGCCATCCCACACATGAGCTATCCCATACACTGATGAGATGGACGTTCTTTACGGCGTGCACCCGGTGGAAGAGGCGCTACGCGCTGGGCGGAGTCGATTTGA
>JAJXXG010000008.1 GCA_021781255.1 Acidobacteriota bacterium | reverse complement strand
AGCGTCGTATAGAGCGTCAGGTGCTTCGAGAACAGGCCGGCCACCAGCATCAAGCTGGCATTCGGTAACAGGCAGCCGATAATCCAGGTCAGCGCGCCGGCGTAAACTGCCGTCTTCCAGTTGGCGCCCGTAAACTTTCTCATCAACACGTAAATTAGGATGGATGCGACGCCCAGGACGACCCCAAACACATTGAAAGCAATAATCTGTCCCGTCGAGAACTCATTATGCCCCAGAGCGAGCATGTCATCGCTCCACAACTGCGACAGCATCACTCCATCGACAACATATCCCAACAAATCACCAATAACCCCAGCAACAACGCCGCCAACCAACAGGCGAGCGAAATTAATCTTGCGCATGATTCCTCCTTGCACGTCTCTTGGTCAACGAGGGGAGTATACCGGCGTCGTGTTGACCACGCAATACGGAAATTTCCTGCCAACCCTCTCCCGTCGCTTTGCGCTCCGATGGATCTGCGCCTCATACTGCTGACGTTCGCGCGGTCAACCGCGGCCGCAAGTGTCGCCGCCGCGGCTGCCCGATCTCCACCTGTACAACTCGCCCGCGCCATCCCTGCCGCAGCCCGTGCAGAAACCTTAAGGACCGGTTTCCAATCCCGAACATTCAAATATTATTCGCGTAGCGAATAAACTCGTGTAGACTCAAGCTACTTCACCTCCTCTTTGAAATCCACGTGCGCTGTTTCTCCCTGCGCGCCGGAGAACTTATGAACGATCAGCAGTGGAATCAACTCCTCTCTGTTCTGCGTGGCGATCCCGTCCGTCCTCTTCCCGTCGCCTTGATCGTCGATAGTCCCTGGCTTCCGAACTGGGCTGGCCATACCATCCTTGATTACTTCACCAGCGACCGCATCTTTCTCGAAGACAACTTCAAAGCCATTCGCGACTTTCCCACGGCCATCTTCCTGCCCGGCTTCTGGTCGGAATACGGCATGTGCACCGAGCCCTCCGCCTTCGGCTCAGTCCCAATCTGGGGCGAAAATGAATTCCCCTTCGCCATGAAAACCCTGCGCTCGCCCGATGATGTTGACCGCCTCGTCAAGCCCGATCCCCGCAAGCACGGGCTTCTGCCCTTTGTCCTCAAGCGCCTTCAGCACGCCCAGCCTGAAATCGAAAAAAACGGGCACAAAATCCGCTTTGCCGTGGCTCGCGGTCCGCTGAATATTGCCTCCTTTCTGATGGGCACAACCGAATTTCTTGAAGCTCTAAAAACCGAGCCCGAGCGCATGACGCAGCTCCTCAACCTCGTCACGGACTTCCTCGTCGACTGGATCGCCGTTCAGCGCCAACACTTCCCCTCGATCGACGGCCTCTTCCTGCTTGACGACATCGTAGGATTCATCGGTCGGCGCGACTTCGAGCGCTTTGCCCTTCCCTGTCTCGCGCGTGTCTTCGCCGCCGACGTCTCCGTCAGGTTCTTTCACTGCGACGCACCGCTCAAAGCCGCTGCCCCCATGCTCGAACAGACTGGAATCAACCTTCTCAACTGGGGTGTTCAGCATACCGTCGCCGAGTTACGGCAATGGACCCACGGCAACATCGCCCTCATCGGCAACATTCCCCCGCGCGACGTCCTTGCAGAGGGAACACCTGCTGATGTGGAACGTTTGGTGCGCCAGTTGCTCGCGTCCACCGACGATCACTCGCGCCTGATCGTCTCCTGCGGCGGCGGCGTGTCTCCCTGCGTGCCCACCGCAAACATTCAGGCCCTCATACGCACCGTCGACCACCTGACCCGCTAACGCGGTTTCAGCGTTACTATACGCGGAAAGCAACGCCGCTCCGCCAATCCGGTCCCGCAGGCACCGGCACGCGCATGCTTCGGCATGGCTGGGGTCCGTGAGCACGCCGTCGGCATCGCCCGCATTGGGAAGTTGGCCCGGCTGCGGCCCCTGCCTGCAGCGCTGATCGCTCCTGACGGTCGTCTATCTCCACCTGTGGTACTGAAAAGAGGGAACCGCACCCCTGCCGGCTGCGTAACTTCTGCTGCATCACGTTGGGAGTCTCTATGCATTTCCTTCTCTTCTGCGGTGTCTTCTACTTCCTGCCCGCCATCATCGCGGCCGTGCGTCACACCCACAACGCTGCCGGAATCCTCTTCCTCAACATCTTTCTCGGATGGACCGGCGTGGGTTGGATCGTCGTCCTGCTCATGGCCTTGTTCTCCTCCCCCGGCTGGACCTATTACTATCGTCGCGGATGGTAATTCAAAGCGCAGCGCCGCAAAAACCTCCCGCAATACCTCATCCCAATGACCTACGCTGGGCTCTGCGCGACTGGCTCGCCGCCGCCTCGCTCGTCGTCGCCACTGCGGCCGTAGCCCTCTGGCAGAGCACCCATGTGGCTGCTCTCTTCGACCTCAGCTATATCCTCAATACGGCGGAGCGCATCGCCCTCGGCCAGGTGCCTTACCGTGACTTCCCGCTCCCGCATGCCCCACTCACCTTCCTTGTCCAGGCCGCAATAATCCGTCTCACCGGGCGCGTCATCTTTCACCACGACCTCTACGCCGCCATCGTCAGCGGCATCGGCACCGTCGTTGCTTGGCGCACTTCTCTGGCCCTCCTGCGCAGCCGCATCGCCGCTGCGTGGATCGTGGCCTTGCTCCTTGCCGCTCCTTTGGCCTTCCTGGGCGTCTACTGCATCGTTCCCAATCCTGAGTACGACTGCGACTGCGGCTTCTGGCTCGTCGTCGCCGTTTGGGCCTTCACCCAGCTCGATCGCAAAAAAAGCCTCTCTTTTGCTTTCACCGCTGGCGCACTGGCCTGCGTTCCGGTCTTCTACAAGCAGAACATGGGTCTGCCCTTTCTCTTCACTGCCGTAGTCGCTGTGCTCTGCGTCCTTTTTCTCCTGCGTGGGCAATCTTCTCTGCTTGCAGCGGAGACCCGCAGTCTCCTCGCCTATCTTGCCGGCGTTTGTGCCGCGCTTCTTGCCGCAGTGCTCGTAATCCAATCGACCGCCGGCCTCGCGAACTACATCCACTGGACCATCCAGTACGCCGGCCAGCGCCGCATGCCCGGTTTCACTCCCATGCTCGGCGTCTACAGCGATCCCACTCTCCTCTGGACCGTGCCCTCCGTCGCCGCCGCGCTCATCCTGCTCCGTTGGAGCCAACTGTCCCATCATCGTCGCGCATCTCTTCACCCAGCGCTCGCGGAGACGCAACCCCTCTGGATCCAGATCGTCGCCTTTCTGCTGCTTGCCGCTCCGTTCCTGTTCACGCTGGCCTCTCTCCAGCTTTACGCAGACGCTGAAGATCGCGGTGACGCGCTCCTTGTCCTGTGGCCCCTCGCGCTCTTGCTGGCGGCCGCACTGGCTCTGGTTAATCTCTACGGTCTGCGGCGCAAGCCGTCTCTGCGCGCCTTCACGCCTTTGCTTCTTCTTGCCGCCATTCACGGCGCCTTCATGTCGCAGCAGCTCTGGGGATCCACCTATGGCATCTGGCCGCTGCTCACTCTGCTCCTTGCCGATCTGCTTGCCTGTCTCGGTATGCTCGCCGCCCGCGCCGGCGTCGCTCGCTCCTTCGCGCCCCTCGTCGCTGCATCCATCTCCCTCGTGCTTCTCGTCTGCGGATGCTCCTACACCTTCAGCGAGGAACGCCTCTCCTACGCGAACCTGCCCGACGTCCCCCCTGCGCATTCCGCGTTTCCGGCTCTTGCCGGTCTTGCCACGCCGGGCCCTTACATCCCTGAAATCGACGAGCTCCTGCGCTACGCACGCCTTCAGATCCCCTTCAACGACGGGATCCTCCTCATCCCTGGCGAAGAGCCGTTTTACTTCGCCACCGGACGCGCGCCGCAGTTCCCCGTGCCCTTCTTTGATCCCACCATCGATCCCTACCCGCCTTCCCGGATCGCTGCCCTCGTCCGCACCCGCAATATCCACTGGCTCATCGTCAAAACCGACGTTCAGACCATCGGCGATCCCACGCCCGACCGCGATGCCCTGATGCAGCTCCTCTTGCAGGAGTTCCAGCCGGCTGCGCGTCTGCGCGGATACGCCGTCTACCGGCGTTAGGTGGCCCGGCTGGCAAGCAGGGAATCGCGCGCGTCGGCGGCGCGGGCCTCTTCACCGGCTGCTGCCGACCCCTGCAGCCGGCTACTTCGCCTTCCCTGAACGCTTCAACTGTTCCCAGTCCTTCACCGTCCGGTCCGCGTAGGCCATGCCAAATGCAGCAATCGCTTCGGCAAACCCGCTCCCCGAGCCGATATATCCCGCAATCACCTGTGGATCCCCCGAACGTCCGTGGCCCCGCGCCAGCAATTCGCCGCATACCTCGCCGTAGGCCCTCAGATTCTCGCCGGCCAGATCCTCAATCTCAATTGAGCCTTTATGATCGTTCAATTGCCGCACCAGGTACTGCCGCCCTCCCATGTGCGTCCAGCCCAGGAACGGATCGGTCTGGACCTGCATGAAGCGCTGCCCCTGAACCACGCGCTGCCCGTTGTGCGCCGGCGGATGCGCATCCGGCAAATACGGCCCGTAGGCCGATGCCGGCTCTTCCTTCATCTGTAAAAACAGCGCATCTCCCTGCCCGTTGCCTTCGAGGTAGATGCAATAATCGCGCATTCCCACTGATCCCGTGCCGACCACCTTGAAAGCCACATCCAACGGCCGGTAAAACCCCAGCAGATGCTGCCGCTGCGGCTCCAGCATCTCGCGGTAAGGCCCCAGTGCAGCCACGACAGCCGCCGCGCGCCATCCCGT
>JAJXXG010000069.1 GCA_021781255.1 Acidobacteriota bacterium | reverse complement strand
AATCGTATCGAGAACGGCATCTTCATCCAGCCCATGCCGGGCGAGTTCATCTCGCCGGATGCGGATACGCAGGTAGGGCAGACCGGCAACCCGTTCCGCACGCACATCGGCGGCCCCCTTGACCTTCGAGACTACCGCCGCGATCTGGTCTGCCTTCTGGCGAAGAACGTCCAGGTCCTCTCCGAAGAGCTTGATAGCGAGGTCGCTGCGCGACCCGCCTTCCATCAGTTCCTGCATCCGCATTTGGATTGGCTGCGAGAAGCTGTAAGTCGCTCCAGGGGCTTCTTCTTCAAGCCGCTTTTTCATGGCCGTAATCAAATCTTCTTTACTTATGCTTTTCGGCCATTGGCTCTTCGGCTTGAGCGTCACGTATACGTCACTCTGGTCGATTGCCATTGGGTCGGTGGCCACCTCCGGGCTCCCGGTTCGACTGAAGACGTGCGAAACTTCCGGAAACTCCCGGAGTACCGTCTCGACAATTTGATTGCCATGCAACGATTCGGTGATGGAGATTCCCGGAACCCTGTACATCTGTACAAGTATCGAACCCTCATCGAGAGACGGAATAAACACAGCACCCAAAAATGGAATAGCAAACAATGAAGCCAAAAAGATTCCCAGGGCGATGCCGCCAGTCCAAAAGGGTGAGCGTAATGCCCGCTTGAGAGCTGGCCGGTAGAAGTGGTCTGCCTTCCGCATCAGCCAGGTGTGTTCTTTTTTTGGATGCTTGGGAAGCGCATACCAGCCGAGTACAGGCATCACTGTAAGCGCGATGACGAGCGATGCCAAAAGAGCAAACAGGACGGTTACCGCCATGGGCTTGAACATCTTGCCCTCGACGCCGCTCAGTGTCAGGATCGGAACATAAACCAGAACAATAATAAGGACACCGAAGAAGATGGGCTTTGCCACTTCACGCGCGGCAGAACCAAAGACACTTTCCAGATCTTCGTCCGGTTTGCGGTGATGGAGCCGACGCAGGATATTTTCGATGATAACGACCGAACCATCTACAATTAGTCCGAAGTCGAGGGCACCAAGACTCATCAGGTTACCGGAGATATTGGCTTGGACCATGCCAATAAATGCGGCCAGCATGGATAATGGAATCGCAAGTGAAACAATGATGCCGGCCCTGAAGCTACCGAGCAGCAGAAGCAGGACCGCGATGACCAACAAGCCTCCTTCAATCAGGTTTCGAGTGACCGTGTGAATCGTTCGGTTAACGAGATCTGTACGGTCATAAAGTGGCACAATGCGTACACCTGGCGGCAAAGTTTTTTGGATCTCAGCCAAACTGTCTTTTACTCGAATGGCGACGGCCCGGGAATTGTCACCAACCAACATCATGGATACGCCTAAAACAATTTCCCCCTTTCCATCCTCAGTCGCAAATCCATTACGGACCATTGGGGCATACTGGACATTGCCAATGTTCCGTATGAAGATGGGAGTCCCGGTAGGTGAGTTGCCCACCACAATGTTTTCAATATCTGACAGGCTTCCGATCAGTCCCTCTCCGCGGATAAGCGACTGTTGCTCAGAATGTTCAATGTAGGCACCTCCTGAGTTCGCATTATTTTTGGAGAGAGCTTCAATGACACGTCGAAGGGGAATGTGATACCCCGTGAGCTTGTCGTTATCGACTGCCACCTGATATGTCTTGAGTTCTCCTCCCTGGCTGTTCACTTCGACAATGCCTGACACCTGACGCAACTTCGGTGCGATGTCCCAATCGAGAATCGTTCTCAATTCCATCGGACTGCGCCCAGAGCCAGTCACGTTGAATTGATAGATTTCTCCCAGGCCGGTAGAAATGGGTCCCATTTCCGGAACGCCTACGGTGGCTGGAATTGCTTCCTTTGCTTGCGGCAGCCTTTCGTTGACAAGGTTCCTGCAAAAGTAGGTGTCCATGCCGTCCTTAAAGTAGATAGCAACATAGGACAATCCGTACTTCGATGTTGACTGAATGTGCGTGACTCCAGGCAGCCCGCTCATCGCCAGTTCAACAGGAAATGAAATCAGTTGCTCGACTTCCAGTGGAGACAGACTGGGAGCACGCGTGAGAACAAGTACCTGGTTCGGCGTAATGTCTGGCTCGGCGTCCATCGGAAGGTTACGAAGCGAAACGACGCCAAGCACGATGACAAACACAGTAGCTAACAGCACAAGAACACGATAACGAAGGGCGGCTTCAACAAGACGATCCATTAGTCGTTATCCCCCATGCTTCCACCCGCGAGGATGGACTTAAGATGAAACGCTCCTTGTGTCACCACCGGTTCGCCACTGGAAAGTCCACTCACGATTTCGGTCAAGTCGCCAACTGTGGTCCCTTTTTCCACCTCGCGCGCTTCAAATTGAGTAGGCGTTTTGCGGATGAAAACGACATTCTTTCCTTCCACTTCCTGAAGAGCGCTTGTTGGTACTGCTATGGCCCGCTTGCTGAATGTTGTAGGAAGGTCGATATTGGCGAACATATCTGTTTTCAATAGAAACTCAGGGTTTGCCACATCACAGCGAACACGGGCCGTCCTGGTCTGCGGGTCGATCACATCGCTGATGTAAGCGACTCGACCCTGAAAGGAACGATTCGGGTAGGTGTCTACCGTGATGAAAGCGTTCTGCCCAACGCGCACTTTCCCCAGATCCTTTTCGTACACTTCAGCTTGTACCCAGACGTGCGAAAGATTGGCGACCGTGAATACGGGGCGCGCGGCATCCACAACATCTCCAGGTGAGGCTTGCGCCTTGATGACCACACCAGATAAAGGGGCTTTGAGGGAGGTAAGCAGAGTTCCACCGATCTTGTTATCCGACACCCCAAAGCGGCGTAATTTCTGGTGTATGCCTTCTATGACAGCCTGTTGCGAACGGATATTGGCTTCAATTTCATTCTCTGACGCTTTACTCGATTCATAGTCCTTTTCTGCCCCTGCCCCAATATCGGCAAGCCGGCGGCTGCGTCCAGCCTGGCGAGTGGCTGGAATTAACTGCGCCTTCATGCGCTCCAAGTCAGCGCGTGCAGATAGCTCCTGTGCAACCAATTCTCCAGCTTCGACGTTGTCGAAGGTGGCGAGAATCTGTCCTGCTTCAACCCTGTCGCCAACTTTTGCGCGGACTTCCAGGATGCGCCCTTGCGCCAACGGACTCACTAAAGCAACGCGGCTGTCAATCGGCTGAACCGTGCCGGTGACCTTCAGATATTGCGTGAGTTGCTTTACTTCAGCAGGTGAGATAGTCAGCCCAATGTGGTTTTGGGCGGAGATCGTCATATCGACCATATCCGCCTTGCTCGTGGACTGCTCCTGAGAGGAAGATATTTCCTTATCTTCGTTGGTGTGCTTGTTGCAACCGGTTATGGCAAATGTGCCGCATAGAAACAACAAAATTAGGCTCTTCATGGTAGGTTTCCTCCCACAGCACGCTCAATCTCGGCCCTGCTTCGGGCAGCATCAGCTTGCGCGTCGATGTAAGCCAACTGTGTATCGACCAAACGGCGTTGCTCATTGAGAACGTCCAGAAGCCGTAGTTGGCCGAGTTTATACGCTTCGCGGATAACGGAAAGGTTGGCGCTTGACGGACTTAGTACGCCGCTCTGAAGCATCTGCAAGGAATCGGATGCAGTGCGCCAGCGCCGATATGCCGACTCCACTTCTATTGGAATAGTTTTCTCAAGATATTCCTGGTGCAGGCGAGCGCCAGAGGTGCGGGCTGTTGCCGCCTGTACATTGCCGACTCCGCTCCGGCTAGTTCGCAATGGGATGGAAACGCCGAAGCTGAGAATATCAACTTGGTCTCGGATAGGGCTTGGTGCTCCACTGCTGGTCAAGCCGAACAGTCCATCGAATTGGCTGTGCTGCCTGGTATAACCTGCGGACAAAGTCAGGTCCGGTTTGGCGTTCGCCTTTGCAAGTTCTACGCTTGCTGCTTGCTGCTCCTCTTCAAGACGCGCTGTTTTAAGGTCTGCCCGATTCTCCAGCGCTTTTTGTTGCAGTTCATCCAGTCGAAGCGGTGTTGGAGCAGGAAAGATAGCATCCGGAATTAGAGTGCCACTGCTGAAGCCAGCAAGACGGCGCAGCTCAAATTCGGCAGATGTAAGGCGACTCTGAGCACTCATCCGCGAGACTTCGGCTTGACTGACTTCAACCTTGAGCAGCCCCGCTTCGAGTGGAGCAACATCACCTTCTTTGACTCGCGCCTCGGTGAGTCTCAGGGTTTCCTGGTTGAAGGCAATAAGGTCACTGAGGAGCTTGACTTTGTGGCGCTCCGCGATCACCTGGGCATAGGCTGCTTTGATCTCATAGGCAAGTTCCGCAGTTCGCCCCTGTAGTTCGGCTTCCGCCAGACCAACCGAGAACTCGGCGACACGGATGCGCTTCCCGCGCTTTCCGAACGTCTCAATGGGCTGGGAATACTCTCCGCCGTATTGCTCCTCGCCAACTGTGCCGAGCGGCTTCCCAGTTGCCCCATTTAGCCCAAGCGTTGGCGCTGGCCGCACTCCAGCTTGTCGCGCGAGACCCTTCGCCTCTGCGATCCGCTCTCGAACAGCAGCCAAATCCTTATTATTCGCAATCCCTGCTCGCACAATGTCGTCTACCGTAGATACAGTTGACGGCGTTTGCTGTGCTCCCAGCAATGAAGCTGAAAGCAATAGCGCGCACAGAGAGAAGATATGTCTCCCTCGCATACACAACTCCTAGATTATTTTTGAAAACTGAGTTCCAACTGATGTC
>JAJXXG010000989.1 GCA_021781255.1 Acidobacteriota bacterium | reverse complement strand
GGTGGTGCCCAACGTGGCCTTGCGCTGGAAGCCCCGCCCGCAGCAAATCGATCCCGAGTTCCGCCAAGCGGTCTCGGAAACCTCCGGCCGCGGTCGTGGCGGCAAAGGGAAATCGTCCGAGCGGGCCCAGGCCAACGACGGCGGCCCGTCGAAGAAAGAGGAAGCGGCCGGTCGCGACGATGCCGTGAAGGCCGAGCAGGTCGCCGCCAAGAGCGGGGACGGGAGGGCGGGTCGCCAACGGCCTGCCGTCTCGCCCGGCGATCTCCAGGCGCCGTTGGACAAACGCCTGGCGGCCGCCCAGGCGACCGCCGAGGCAAAGACGTCCGGGGGCGCCAAAGCCGAGGGCTCCCCCAAGCCGCATTACCCCGGCGAACCGACCCTGCGGCCCGCCACCAAGGCGACGGAGGACCGCGGACGCATTTGGGTCCAGGCCGGCAACTACGTCCGGCCGTTGGACGTGCGGATCGTGGCCACCGACGGTTCGATGACCGAGATCGTCGGCAAAGGGGTCGAAGAGGGGCTCGACGTCGTCATCGGCGAGAACGTGGTCGCGGACGACGCCGGCAGCACCGACAACCCGTTTGCTCCGAAATTCTTCCGGGGAGGCGCTAAGGGCAAGAAGTAGCCGCCGCGCGTGAATCATGGAACTCATTCGGCTGGAAAACATCACCAAGACTTATCACCTGGGCGAGATCGACGTCCCGGTGCTCAAGGGCATCTCGCTGACGATCAACCGCGGCGAGATGGTCGCCCTGATGGGCGCATCCGGTTCCGGCAAGACCACGCTTATGAACATCCTCGGCTGCATTGATCGGCCGACCTCGGGGCAATACTTCCTTGAAGGCCGCGAAATCTCGGGGTTGACGGCAAAAGAGCGAGCCAGGCTTCGCACTCGAATGATTGGTTTCGTATTTCAGAACTTCAACCTGCTCTCCCGTATGACTGCTTCTGAAAACGTGCTCATGCCACTGATGTATCGCAGGGAAACTCTTAGCGAACCAGAGATGGAACGGCGTGCTGCCGAGATGCTCGAAAAGGTCGGCCTGGCCGATCGCCTTCATCACAAACCATCACAACTCTCGGGAGGAGAACAGCAGCGAGTTGCGATCGCCAGATCGCTCGTAAACGGCCCGCAAGTGCTTTTTGCCGATGAGCCGACAGGAAATCTTGATTCGTACACGAGCGAGGAGATCCTCCGGTTATTCGAACAGCTAAACAAGGTTGACGACATTACCCTCATCATCGTGACCCATGACCCGGGAGTTGCCGAGCATGCAAAACGCATAATCCGTATAAAAGACGGAATCATCGACTCCAGAGTAGATCGCGTATCGGCAGGGATCGCGCCATGAGAATTTACTTCACACTGAAGACGGCTTTTAGCGCGCTACGCCACAATATCATGCGCGCGGCGCTGACCACGCTGGGCATTATCATGGGGGTGACCGCAGTAATCGCGATGATGGAGATAGGCGGCGGGGCTAAGGCGCTGATCCAGCACACCATGGCAAACATGGGCGCGAATACGCTCATGATACTGCCGTCGGCCCAAAATATTGCAGGTGTCAACACAGGCTCTGGAACGAAGATTTCGCTCACTCCCCAGGACGCTGAAGCGATAAGGAAAGAATGTCCATTCGTTCGCAATGCGGTGCCAATCGTTCGCGTGCGTGTCCAGATAGTTCACGGCAACCGGAATTGGGTGCCCATCTATGTCTACGGAACAACGCCGAGTTTTCTCGACGTGCACAACTGGAGGGACATGGCTGAAGGCGAAGCCTTTACTCGGCACGAGGTTCTAAATTCGAGCAAAGTATGCGTAGTCGGGCGGACCATCGTAAAGGAGCTTTTCGGAGGCAGCTCACCTGTAGGCAAGCATATGCGCATAAGGAACGTGGACTTCAAAGTAATAGGGGTATTGGAGAAAAAAGGCGCAAATCTTATGGGAATGGACCAGGACGATATCGTTCTTGCACCCTGGACTGCGATCAAGTACCGCGTGGCCGCATCCTCCCTCTCAGCTGGCAACCAGAGCAGCACCAGTACGTCAGAAACCAATGAACGCGACATGATATACCCTAACCTTCAGCAGAACCTCTATTGTGTTCCGACAATGACCGAACAGTTGGATACACCAGAGGCATTAAGGTTCACCAATGTTGACGTGATCTATGCCGCCGCCAGTTCGAGCGGGTCGATTCCCTCTGCAATAAGAGAGATTAGGGCGCTGCTCAGACAACGGCACCGCCTTCGAGTCTCCGATCCCGATGATTTCTACATTGCAGATATGGCCGAGTTGATGAAGACCATGAGTTCGACTGCCGAGATGATGACCAAGCTTCTGCTCTGCGTAGCGATGATTTCACTGCTGGTTGGAGGCATCGGAATTATGAATGTCATGCTTGTCTCGGTTACGGAAAGAACGCGGGAGATTGGTTTGCGCATGGCGGTCGGCGCCGAACCGAGCGACATAATGCGGCAATTTCTGGTTGAAGCGTTGGTGCTGTGCCTGCTCGGCGGAACTATTGGAATCCTTGCGGGACGAGGCGCTTCTCACGCTATCTCCGTCGAGTTGCACTGGCCAACGGTCGCTTCTGTTGGAGCAATCGTCGCGGCCGTTCTCGTTTCGGCCGGCGTAGGCATCACGTTTGGTTTTTATCCGGCTTATAGGGCTTCGCGACTAGACCCGATTGAGGCCCTGCGCTATGAATAGGGCGAAAAAGCCAGACAATTGGAGATTTAACCGCCTGTTGAGCATCTTTGCGATCTCAGCCTGGCTTCTATTGAGCATGAGCGGCTGCATGGTCGGACCTGATTTTCACCCGCCGCATCCTGACGTACCCTCCGGCTGGGCCGGAGTGAGAAAAACATCTGCGGAAGTGGTTTCCATCGCGACGTCGCAACGTGCCAAACTGGCAAGATGGTGGGAACAGTTTCACGACACGCTGCTCACTTCACTTGTCGATGAGGCCCTGAAAAAAAACCTCAGTGTGGAGCTTGCCGTATCCAAACTGAGACAGGCCCGGGCCGCAGAAGGAATTAATATAGCAGGTTTGTTGCCGGCAATCAACGGTTCTGCCCAGATTCAGAGAGAGAAAAGCCAGGCCGGAAAAACTCTGAATCTGTATCAGGCAGGGTTCGACGCCGCTTGGGAACTCGACTTCTTCGGGGGACAGCGGCGAAGCGTCGAATCAGCCAAAGCAAACACAGAGGCTGCATTCGAAGGGATAAGAGAGGCTCAGGTAAGCGTTGCCGCCGAAATTGCGCTCGACTATGTTCAACTCCGTGAGTATCAACAGGAGATAGTGGTCGCACGAAATAACCTCAAATCCCAGCAGGAGACCGATAAGATAGTGCGGCTAAAAGCCAGGGCGGGGTTTGAGAGTGCTCTGGATATCGCCAACGCTGATGCTGCGGTCGCTACCACTGAGGCGCAAATCCCGGTGTTGGAAATGGAAGCGAGGCAGTCAATTTATGCTTTAAGTGTGCTATTGGCCAGACCTCCCGAAGATCTTCTCAAGTGTCTCTCACTGATCGGGGCGATCCCGCAAGTGCCGGCACGAATTCCTGCTGGCTTGCCTTCCAACCTGTTGCGTCGTCGTCCCGACATTCGCGAGGCCGAGGCGCTACTGCACTCCGCCACGGCGCAGATCGGTGTGGCTACCGCTGACCTTTTCCCGAAATTTTCGCTAACGGATACGGTAGGCTGGCAGAGTAACCAGTTTAGCTCGTGGTGGTTTATTGCCAATCGTGGGTTTTCCTTCGGCCCGTCTGTGGAATGGTCGATTTTTCAGGGCGGGGCAATCGTATCGAACATCCATGTGCAAGAGGCCTTGCGCGACCAAGCCTTTATCAACTATAGGCAAACTGTGCTGGGTGCCTTTGAGGAAGTCGAAAATGCTCTGATCGCTTTTACCAGGGAACAGGCACACTATAAATCGCTCAAGGATTCGGTTGTCGCCAACAGGAAGGCTGTTGACCTTTCGATAGAGCTATACACCGATGGACTGCTCGATTTCCTAAATGTTCTGGTTGCGCAACGTTCTATTTACGCTGCTGAAGACTTGCTAGTCCAAAGCAGGGCTAAGATTGCCCTGGATCTGATTTCACTGTACAAAGCCCTGGGCGGAGGGTGGGAAGTACAGGAATGCATGCAAAGCCGTGGGAGGTAGTTCTCAACAGGCCTTAAGTCCACTTTGCTCTGTGATAGTGGTCACTTGAAAGTTTCAACATCATCGCCCTTTCCGATGTGTGAAGCCATAGAGCGCCGGACATAGGATAACTTCTGTTATTGCCCCCGTGGGTTTTTTGATTTTTTGATACACAGTTTGTATTTTGATCTCATTCTGGCGTTTGGTGGAACTGGTTCCACATCAGATGACCCACATGTGAGCGCTCGATCCACAATCTTAACTCCCGGATAAAAGTTAACATTAACATTGTGTTTCTGCAGACGATTCTACGGGGCGCTTTCGGCAAATCCCGGAAGAAGGCAATAGGCCGGTCATGTATTTTGGCGCATATCAGTAGTAGTGGGACGAAAAGTGCATCAGGATTACGGGCTCGACCGCAATAAGATCGGAGGTGACAGAGGGGTGTTTGGAGTATAGCTCGGGTCGATAAAATGGATTGTAGGCCATTCTGGGGGGGGGCGTTTTTCCGGACAGCTTAGGCAGAGGAAAATGTCAATTCTGTCGCAGCAAATTACCGTTCCAACTCCTCTTCTTGTTCCATAT
>JAJXXG010001046.1 GCA_021781255.1 Acidobacteriota bacterium | reverse complement strand
CCGCAGTCGTCATTAATGCCTCCAACGGGCGAATTCTGGCCATGGTGAACCAGAAGCTGGCGCTTTCTCCAGGCGCGGAACCCTGCTCCACCATCAAGCTCTCGGTTGCTTTGGCAGCGCTTTCTGAGGGGTTGGTCACGCGGGACACCATGGTGAAACTAGCCGGTTTCCGCATGAACATGACGGAAGCGATTGCACACAGCAACAACCTCTATTTTGAAGAGCTGGGCCGGGAGCTGGGTTTTGAGCGCGTCCACCATTACGCAAGAGAGTTCGGCTTGGGCGAACTGGCGGGCTGGCACATCGCTGGCGAGCAGCTCGGCGAGTATCCTGACCATCCCATACCGCAATCAGAAGGTGGCGTGGGTCGCATGTGCAGCTTCGGCCAGGGTGTTTCCATGACGCCGCTGCAGCTAGGCGCACTGGTTGCGGCCATCGCCAACGGTGGCACACTCTACTATCTGCAACACCCAACTACGCATGAAGAGATTGCCGATTTCCAGCCTCGCGTCAAGCGGGTGTTGCCCATCGCCAAGTACATACCCGAGCTGCAGGATGGCATGGCCGGCGCCGTGGAATTTGGAACCGCGCGCAGGCTCCGCATCAACTTCCGAGAGCTCCCCGTCTTCGGCAAGACTGGAACCTGCTCGAACAAGGGAACACGCTTTGGTTGGTTTGGGTCGTATGCGCAAACTCCTCTAGGTCCCATGGTTACTGTGTTCTTCCTTGAAGGTGGCCGGCCCACATTCGGCCCCCGGGCCGCAGAGCTGACCGGCGAGTTCTACCGGAACCTGTGGGACCGCAATTATTTTGGCGACAACAATACCCAGACCGCACAGGCCTCATCGCAGCATTTGCAGGCCGGAGGGCTTCGCTGATTTTCTTCGGCTGTCGTTTGTCATAGATTCTGACAGTAGCTCTCCAGCGGGCTCTCACGATCCTTTACCCATACTCTGCAACCAAATCCTCGCCCGTTCATCCCATAAGTTGAGAAATTCCTTATCTCACGGGAGAATGGTGGCAGGGACCCTTTGTCCGGCCGGTAGGTGCCTATGGCATTGCCCACGCAAGATTTGCTGATGTACGGCTACCTGCTGCTCTTTGCCTGGGTGCTGATTGAGCAGCTTGGAATTCCTTTGCCCGCAACGCCAATTCTGCTGGCAGCCGGGGCGCTTACTGTCGACCACAGACTCAGTTTCACCGGCACGCTTGTCATCGCAGTTCTTGCAGCTCTTGTGGCAGACACTGCTTGGTTCTATGTGGGCCGCCACTATGGCCACAGCGTGTTGCGCTTTCTGTGCCGGGTCTCTCTGGAGCCCACCATTTGCGTCCGGCGCACGCAGGACTCCTTTGGCCGCCGCCGGGCCGCCACCCTCGTGGTTGCAAAGTTTATTCCCGGCGTCGCCACTCTTGCGCCGCCCGTTGCCGGAGAGAACGGCATGGGAATCGGCACATTTCTTCTCTACGACACCATCGGGGCGGTGCTATGGGTTGGCGCATTGCTTTTGGGTGGCCGGCTGTTTGGAGACGCACTGCAGCGTGATCCGAGCGTTTTGGGCTGGGTAAGCCGGTTCTCGGGTGCGCTGCTGATTCTGGCAGTTCTGGGTCTGGTTGTGATACGTCTGGTGAGGCGACGCAGCTTCCTCAAGGAGCTGTCTCAGGCGCGGATGGAGCCGGAAGAGCTCAAACGCCAGCTTGACGCCGGTGAACCGGTGTTTATCGTGGACCTCCGCCACCCGCTGGAACTGCTCCCAGATCCCTTTACGCTTCCGGGAGCATTACATCTTTCTCCGGATGGTCTCGCAGCTCGCGCCGGTGAGATTCCGCGTGACAGGGACGTGATCCTCTACTGCACCTGCCCCAGCGAAGCCACGGCCGCCAAAACTGCCCTAGCGCTGCACAAGCTTGGCATTGAACGTGTTCGTCCCCTTCGCGGTGGCTACGACGAGTGGAAAAGGCTCGGGTATCCCATGGACGCCATACAGCCCGCAGTTCCGCTCGTCCAGGTGGCAACCGTCACAGAGTAGTTCTCATCCGGCCTGAGAACTCATGCACTGCCCGCTTCAGGCATTAGTATGGGTGAGAGCGAAAGACCCCCAACTGGAGTGCTTGTCCTTGGCATACGACGACTTACGTGACTGGATCAGGGCCCTTGAAAAGCGCGGCGAGCTTAAGCGCATCCGCGAAGAAGTGTCCCCACATCTCGAAATCACTGAAATCACCGATCGCGTTTCCAAGATTGGCTCCCGGGGAATGACCGCAGGAAAAGCAGGCGCGACAAGGAAGGACTATCCTCCCGGCGGGCCAGCCTTGCTCTTCGAGAACATAAAGGGGCACCCCGGACACAAGGTCTTCATCAATCAGTTCGGCAGCGAACGCCGGATGGCACTCGCTCTGGAGGTCGAGCGCCTGGAGGAAATTGCCGAGCGCATTCAAGGGCTGATGAACGTGAAAGCGCCTGAGGGCCTGATGGACAAGCTGAAAATGCTGCCTCAGCTTGGTGCGCTTGCCAGCGCATTCCCAAAAACTGTGAACGCCAAGGATGCGCCATGCAAAGAGGTGATCCTTCGCGAAAACTTCGACCTGAATGCATTCCCGATTTTGAAGTGCTGGCCGCACGACGGTGGCCCGTTCATCACATTGCCCTGTGTGCATACACGCGACCCGCGAACCGGGAAACGCAACATTGGCATGTACCGCATGCAGGTTTACGACGGTCAGACCACAGGCATGCACTGGCAGCGCCAGAAGGTTGCCGCCGAGCATTACCGGGAAGCCATGCGGCAGGCCGCGGCGGCTGCGTCTCCAACTGACCCTACCACCGCCCGCGTGGCTGCAATGGCGGAGTCCAGCGGCGGAGCCACTCAGATTCCCGACGGACCCATCGGGGGACTCCCCCAGGTTGCGCTCGGCAATCTGAGAGGCTCTCGGCTTGAAGTCGCCGTGGCCATTGGAACCGACCCAGCCACCACGTTTTCCGCCATTGTCCCGGCGCCGCCGGAGGTGGAAGAGTTCCTGATTGCCGGCTTCCTGCGTGGCAAACCTGTCGAAATCGTTAAGTGTGAGACGGTGGACTTGGAAGTTCCCGCGCACGCGGAGATTGTGCTCGAGGGCTACGTGGAACTTGGCGAACTGCGCAGCGAAGGGCCATTTGGCGACCACACCGGCTTTTACACCATGACCGACGAGTACCCGGTCTTCCACCTGACATGCATCACTCACCGCAAGGACCCCATTTACGCTGCAACTATCGTCGGCAAGCCGCCGATGGAGGATGCATGGATGGGCAAAGCCGTGGAGCGCATCTTCCTGCCTGCCATGCGTATGCAGATTCCCGAACTGGTGGACATTCACTTGCCCGTGGAAGCCGTCTTCCACAACCTGATGATTGTTTCCATCCGGAAGAGCTATCCCGGACAGGCGCGCAAGGTGATGAACGCCATCTGGTCGCTCGGGCAGGCGATGTTTACCAAATGCATCATCGTCGTGGATGAAGACTGCGATGTGCAGGACACGGGCGAAGTGGTGCTTCGCGTCGCCAACAATATCGATCCAGAGAGGGATATCCAATTCACGCTTGGCCCAGTGGATTCGCTGGACCATTCGTCGCGCCTGCCGAACTATGGCTCCAAGATGGGCATTGATGCCACGCGCAAATGGAAGACCGAGGGCTTCAACCGTCCGTGGCCTGCGATGATTGAGATGGATCGCACCACAAAGGAAAAAGTGGACGCGATGTGGTCGCGGCTGGGCCTTTGAGCAGGCACCAATGCAACTCTGATATACCTGAATTCATGTTGAGTTTTGCCCGCGGGTTTGCTTTCGCGCTTTGCGCAGTCGTCGTTGGAGTGCCTTCCTCACTTGCCGCTCAGCAGGCGCCCCAGGGCTTTCATTGGGTAGATTTTCAGTCACCCAAAGATCAAAGCGTTATTGTTTGGGTCACACAGGCAATGCAGGGCAAAAAGTGGACCGCTATACGCGAGATCGGCGTGCAGTATGATGCGGCTCTCGTCGTCACCACTCTGCGCTCGTCACCGCAAGCTGCGCCAAATGAAGATACGTTCGCCGTCTGGAACGTCTCTCTGACAAGCCATTTAGTCACGCCGCTGTTGAGTGGCGCGAATCTGCAGTGGACCGACTGGCTCCACTACACGCCGACCGGCTATGAACCCGCCTTTCTCTACCAGAACTGCTATGAATGTCCGGCAGATACTTATCTGACCTCCTTCTACTACGACGCCGGCCACCACATGTGGACGGCGCGCTGGATGCACAGCGGCCAGGGGCTGCACGTGTGGAGCGCCAGCCCGCCGCCGGGAGTGGACTGGACCCAGGTCTACGCGGTGATGCACCGGGACAACGGCAGCGAATACATCGGGACATGGACCCACTTTGACTACGGAAAGGCGCGACCCGCGGCCGACTATGTCTATCAGTACGATCTCGATCCGGATACGGGTCGCGAGCGTGTGCAGCAATTGAGTGGCAAAGAGGAAAAGAACATGGAAGTACGCCTTTGCCAGGGGACCAACGCCGTTCGAGGTCTTGCCCGCGGACAGGATTCCCCGCTTTGCCAGTCACTTGTTCCGCCCAGTCTTCGACGGTAAAGGGGTCTTCGTAAGGGACGCACACCAGATTGTGACTCCCTGCTGATGGCGGATTCTCACGCCCAGCCCGCTCGGAGTCGTATACTTTTCTTATGTCGATTGTGCGCAATCTCGCTGGTATCGCCAAAGGCATGAGCATC
>JAJXXG010000367.1 GCA_021781255.1 Acidobacteriota bacterium | reverse complement strand
ACGTTGTCCACAAAACTCACCGAACTCGTGATCTCGTGGATCAGCCCCTGGTCCTTGAAGAGCACAATCTCCGTCTCGCCGTCCGGGTCTTCGTACTTGTCCCACACCTTCGTCTTCTGGTCGTACTCCAGAATGCCGCTGCCCCACACCGCGTAGTACACCTTGGTCGGCGTGGCTGAAACGCCATACACCCAGATCTCCACCATCGGCGTGTTGCGCTCATTGAACAATGACCACTGGCCGGTGCGGATATTCAGCTTGCATCCCCCGGCGGCCGTGGCAACCCACACGTTCTCGCCTTCAATGGAAACGCCGTATACAACGTCGTTGCTCAAGCCGGAGTTCAGTTGCGTAAACGTATCGATCCGCCCGCCGGAGATGCGGCTCAGTCCGCCCATCGTCCCGGCCCACACATCGCCCGTGCGCTTGTCCAGCGCCAGCGACAACACCGCCCGATGTGCCAGTCCATCCTTCGTAGTGAACGTCTTCCATTTGCCATTCTCATACAGGCCAAGGCCGTTGTCCGTTCCCGCCCAGATGCGGTCCCCATCCACCAGCACGGAGTAGACGTGATTGTTGGGCAGGCCATTCGCCGTGGTGAAGTTCTCAAAGCGATAGTGAGGCATCCTGGGCACAGCGCCATAGGCCGCCGCACAAAGCACAAGGAAACATGCCGCCACCGTCCACGCCTGCTTCTTCCACGCGACTTTCATCATCTTGTCCTCAGATACTCGATCAGGTCGTTCAACTCATCCTTGGTTAGATCGTTCGTGCGACCGTGCTTGTCTTCGGAGTTGTAGATCGTCCATATCTCTTCCAGCGTTGCCGCCGACCCATCATGCAGATACGGCGCCGTCAGGGCGATGTTCGTCAGTTGTGGCGTATCCAGCAGCCCCGAGTCATCCGTCGGCTTCTTGGTTCCCACGTCAAAGGACTTCTGGCTGGTCCCCTTCAGTCCGCTGTGGCAGTACACGCAGCGATTCTTCTCCGGAATCGGATTGCCGAACTTGTCCACCTTGCGCTCAAAGATCTCCTTGCCGCGCTCCTCGGCTGCGGTCAGTTCGTATCCAGGCAGCTTCCAGCGATTCGGCCTCGGCGGCATGCTGCGGATATAGGTCACCAGATCGGCCAGCGTCAGATCGTCGTAGTTCTCCGCGCGCCAGAAATACCGCTCCGTGCGCGGCCCGCACTCCGTCGGCAGATTCGGGTTGCCGCCGTTCCACTTGTAGGGATCCGTCCCTTTGACGTCCTCCAGCAAGCGGTTATCCACAATGCCGCGGCCGAATCCATCCGGCTCCAGATCCCAGTTCAAGCCGTCAAAGGTCGAGTCGATATGGCAGTTGGCGCATCCAATCTGCCCTTGAAACGACTGCGCCGCCGAATAGAACGTCTGCTCCCCGTGCCGCAGCACGGATATCTGTTTCGGCCCCGACAGCGTCACCGTGCTGGCAACCTTGTTGCTCCGCGTGTCAATCACGCTGATCGTGTCATCCAGCCGGTTGGCCACAAGCAGTGTGCGGCCGTCATGCGAGAGCAGAACGCCGCGCGGATCGCGCCCAACCGGAACCCGCGTAATCACGTAGTTGGCGCTCGCGGAGAGATCGTACACAAACGGCTGCGGGTGCAGGTGGGCGTAGCGCAGCAGCCGCGGCACGTCAATCACCGTCAGCATCTGCGAGCCGCCGCTGGTCACATACATGCGCGACTTGTCCGGCGTAATCGTCACGCCAAACGGTCGCGCCGCATAACGCTCCAGTTCATCCAGCGGAACCTCGACCGGCTTGGGCCCAACATCAGCGCCGAAGAGCGTAAGCGTATCTTCAAAGGCTCCGCCATGCTCCAGGTGCGCCAGCGGAACCAGGTTCTTCGGGTGCAGCTCCGCAACCGCCGCCAGCCTGCCATCCGCGGACACCGCCACATGAAATACGCCGGCAATGCTGCGCAGCGCGATGCGATCGACAACCACGGCGCGCGCCGCATCGATGACCGTAACCTCCGACTCCGGCGCGGTGCGGAACGCAGTCGGATTCGGATACACATGCGTCACATACAAACGGCTCCCATCCGGCGACGGCGTAATGTAACTGGCGCCGCGCCCGGCAGAGAGCCGCTTCTCTTCCTGCCCTGTCTGCGCATTCAACACGGCAACATCGCTGCTGATGCGGTTTGCAACAAACAGATGTTTTCCGGCGCGGTCCTCCACCACGCTGGACGGCTCTGCGCCCACCGGCCACGTCGCCACCACGCTCAACGCCTTCGTATCGATAACGGAGATCGTGTCGTCCCACGTATTGGTCACAAACAGCCGCGCGCCGTCGACAGATAGCGAGAAGCCGCGCGGAAGATGCCCCACCGGAATCTTCTTCTCCTCCGCGTAGGTTGCCGCATTCAGCACCCGCACCTCATCGCTCTGCTGGCACAGCACAAACAGCTTTGCGCCGTCAGTCGACAACACCAATTCCTCAGGGGACGCGTAGGTAAGCACCTCGCCTGTCCGCCCGGTCATCACCGCGCGCGCAGGGCCACCCGTCCACAGCGCCACGCCAAACAGGACCGCTGCCGTGGAGAGCAGCCCACCCGCAATGCCGGCGCGCAACCGCACTTGAGTCTGCCGCATCATCGAGGCTCCTCCACCGTCAGCACGCGATCGACTCCCTGCTTTTCGACCGCCTGTTCGCGCCCGCTTGGCCAATGCACAATAATCTTGTCCACCTCGGTCGTCGTACCCAGGCCGTAGTGCAGGCGATCGTCGTTCTGCGACAGATACCCTGACTCCGCCACGCGCTCCTGCATGTAACGCTTGCCGCCTGCGTATACCTCAACGCGCGCGCCAATGCCGTCGCGGTTGCTCTTGGTTCCCTTCAGCTTGATCTCGACCCAGTGGCCGGTGTTCTTTGAGATGTTGTGCACCAGCGTGCCCCGCGCGCCCAGGTTCACAAGGAACGCGTCCACCTTGCCATCGTTGTCGTAGTCGCCAAAGCACGCTCCGCGAGCCACGGTGCGCTTGCTCAGCACCGCCCCCGCCTCGCGCGAGATGTCTTCATAACGCCCGTTGCCCAGTCCGCGATACAGCGTATGCTCCTGGGGAATCAGATGGATCAGGCCGCCATGGAAGATCAGTATGTCCAGTTGGCCATCGTTGTCGTAGTCGTAGATGCCCGATCCCCAGCTCACATACTGCGCGTTCCCCTGCGACACACCATTGGTCGCGCCAATATCGTCAAAGGTCAGCTTGCCGGTATTGCTGAGCATGCGGTTGTAGCGGCCATCCGTCACCCAAAGGTCCAGTCGTCCCTTGCCTTCTAGGTCAGCGAACACCGGGCCCATCGCAGAGGTCGACTCGCCATTCTGCCCAAACGCAGTCCCGGAATCGTTGCCAATCTCTTCAAACGTGCCGTCGTGTTTGTTGTGGAAGAGAAAGTTCTCCGTCCGGTCATTGGCAACGTAGATGTCATCCCATCCATCGCCGTCAAAGTCCGCCGCGGTCACGCCCATCGTGCGACCGATAAACGCCCCGATGCCGGACTTGTCCGTAACATCGGTAAACGTGCCATTACAGTTGTTGTGGTACAGGCGATTCGTTTCGCCCTCATAATCCAATGGTCCGGGATAGTTATCCGCGCCGTAAAACGCACGATACTTCGGATCGAACTTGACGTAGCGGCCGACAAAAAGATCCACGCAGCCATCCTTGTCATAGTCCAGCCATGTCGAACTGATCGACCAGCCATCCACCTTGATGCCGGCCTTCTCGGTCACATCCGTAAAGTGCCCGTTGCCGTCATTGTGATAAAGAATCACTCGCCCATATCCGGTTACCAGCAGATCCACATTCCCATCGTTGTCGTAATCCGCTGCCGTAACCGCCATGCTGTAGAGGTCGGGAGCAAGCCCTGCCTGCTCGGTCACATCCGTAAAGTGCCCATTGCCGTCATTGCGGTACAAGTGGTTATGCGGCAGCGGATCCGGCTTCTCCTTCAGCGGATACGGATGCATCGAGTCATCCAGCGGACGGCCATTTACTACATACAGGTCAGGCTTACCGTCGTTGTTGTAGTCGAACCACACGCAGCCCGCTCCGGTTCCCTCCAGCAGCGACCCCAGCTTGGCTGATCCAAAGCTGTGCACAAAATCAATGTGCGCCTTGTCGCTCGCATCCTCAAACAAGATCGGCGAAGACTGGGGAGCAGCACTACTCTGTGCCGCGGTCTGTGCGCCTTGCGCCGCAGCGGGCGTCTGCGCCTGCGCCGCCGGCACTGCCAGCAGTGAAAAAATAAAAAGCGCAATCGGAAAACGCGTCATGCCCTCAGTGTCCCCCCGATGTCATTGGCTGCGACGCACCTGCCTGTACGGCATGCGTAAGATCAACCGGCGTTGTGGTGCGCAGCAACACGGCGGGCACTCGATTCTCAGAGGAACGCTCCGGCCCCGTATGGCATCCCACGCAGATGCGCTGCTCCCCGCCACGAATCCACAACCACCCCTTCTGCTGCCGCAGTACAACCCCCTTCGCGTCCAGCAGGGCAAAGCGGATCGGCCTGTCGCCCGGCACCTGCACAAAGAAGGAGCCATCTTTCTCCACCGGCGCTGTGCCCATCGCAACCGCATGGCCCTTGTCATCCTGCGCCTCCAGCCGCACCCGCTCTGGCGTGCCCTTCAGCGCTCCGTCGCGCGAGAGCCTCGCATCCAGCGCCAGCACGTTGGCGTAATCCCACGGATGCAAACCCGAAGGGTGACGACGCGGCACGGTACGGCGCGCAACCACCACCGGCTCCAGCAGATTCTTTCCCGGCTCACTGACAATCGTCTGCATCGTGGCAGTTCCGGGCTTCCATAGCCGGATCTCGTAAGGTGATGTCGCCGCCGTACGTGCGCTCACCAGCCACTCGCCATCGGAGGTTTCCGTAATCGCGCCCGCAAACTCGCCTCGCGGTGTCGTGATCTTTTCTTCGTGCGCCAGCGGCGAGGTAAACCGAGCCAGCGAGTGCCCCTGCGTAAACACCACATCGCCTGAAGCCACCTGCGCGCCACCCCAGCGTGCCTGCCCGTGATCGCAACGATAGGACTCCACGCCCGAACCATCCGCGTAAACCAGGTACAACTCCGGCGTCGTACCGGAGCCAAGCGGGTAACCTGACTCGAACAGGATCCGCCCGTCCTCCAGAACGTTCACCGGAAACGCGCTCGTGTGCAGATACGTCAGCGGCGTAATCCCCGGACCGCCCGTCGGATTCAGCATGATGTAGTTCAGCAGGTGACCATCGTCCGCGGACTGCAGTTCGAATCCATGCGCCGTGCGCTGCGCCCACACCATGCGCGCGCCGGGCAGGTAGAGCGGCCTCACCGCATCCGTCGCCGTCGTAATCACCTTGCGAACCGAATGATCCTTGAGCGTCAGCTCCCAAATCTGCCAGGGATCGTTCTCTGTTTTCTTGCCGGCAAACAGAACCTGCTTGCCGTTGAAATAAACATCCGCATCCGCGGTTGCGGCAAAGCCCGTCACCAGCGGCTCCGCCTTGCCGTCGTGGATCAGCAGCAACTGCGCGCCCTTGGGGAAGCGCTCGCCGCCGCGCAACTCGGCCAGCGGCTCATACACGGGAGCGGCGGTCACAATCAAATCCGCGCCGATCTTCTCCACCGGATCCGGCGCAAATCCGCACATCGGAACCAACAACGCAATGCAGGCAGCAACCCAACCAACCCTAGCCCGATCCTTCATCCAACAGCCTCCATTGGCCGTGCGCCTGTCGGCTCACACAGCATGAGCCCACGCAGCGCAAGATAGGGATCGAGCATCGTCATCATCTCGTCAAACTCTGCAAAGTCCAAGGACTGGTCTCCGTCACTCCACGCCTTGTCGGGATTGGGATGAACCTCCACCAGCAGTCCATCCGCGCCTGCCGCGACTGCGATGCGCGCCAGCGCGGGAACCAGGTCCCGGCATCCGGCTGCATGACTGGGATCGGCGATCACCGGCAGATGCGAGATCTGCTTCAGAAGCGCAATGGCCGCCACATCAAACGTATTGCGCGTCGCCGTCTCAAACGTGCGAATGCCGCGCTCGCAAAGAATTACGTTGGGATTGCCGTTCTCCAGAATCAACTGCGCCGAGCGCAGCAGGTCGGCCACCGTGGCCATCATGCCGCGCTTCAGCAGAATCGGCCTGCCCGAGCGCGCAGCCGCCTCCAGCAGCGCGTAGTTCTCCATGTTGCGCGTGCCGATCTGCAGGATGTCCGCGTACTCCGCCACCAAAGGCACGTCGCACTCTGACATCACTTCGGTCACAATCGCCAGACCGCTTTCGTCGCGCACGCGGGCCAGCATCTTCAGCCCTTCCAGGCCATGCCCCTGAAATGAGTACGGTGAACTGCGCGGCTTGAAGGCCCCGCCCCGCAAAATGCGTGCGCCGCAGCGACGAACGTGATGAGCGGTGGCCATCAGCTGGAACTCGGTTTCCACCGAGCATGGCCCAGCCATTGTGACGAAATCGGCGCCTATCTCAAGATCCAACACCGGCACAATCGTCTGCTGCCGGCGCGAACTCTTCAGGACATCCGGTGTTTCGGCGAACCTTTCCTGCCAACTTCTGCGCACCCTCTGCGCTCCAATCCGGGGAAGCGTCAGACTATCGTGCGGCAGTGTGACATGCATCCATCGAAAGATGGAACAAACATGTGATGGAGCTCACATCTTTCCTGCGCGAAGTATGCATATCTACAGGTGTTTGGCTACGATGACGCAGCAGCGCTGCTCGTCCAAGTTGGCGCAGCGCGCCACAGAGGTCACATACGCGCCATCGGAGGCGGCCGGTACCCAAACTCAGCATCCACAATAGCTGCAATGCCAAGCGCCGTCTCATCCTCATACGGACGCGCAACAATCTGCACGCCGATGGGCAATCCCTCCGGCGAGTGGCCAACCGGAACAACGGCCGCGGGCGCGGCCAGCGTATTGAACCACTGCGTGTGCCGCACGGCATCCAGATAGGAAACAGTGCGGCCTTCCACGCTCCACGCACGCTCCCCATGCCGAATCGCCGGAACGCTGGCCACCGGGCACAGCAGCACCGGGTGCGCGCGCATCTCGTTCAGTGCCTTACTGCGCAGCAGGTCGAGTTCCGCCCATGCGTCCAGCAACTGCGCCGGCGAAAACGGCGGTACCGATCCGGCAATCTCAAGAAACTCGCGGAAGATGGGGCTCAATTGCTGTTCTTTGCCGCGAATCGCTGGCGCATAGAACATGGCTCCGCATTGCACAAACAGCTTCCACCACAGCTTGCGCAGCGGCTCCAGCGCGCGCATCCGGATGGGCTCCACGCGGAAGCCTGCCTCGCGCAGCACCGTCGCAGCCGCATTCACGGCAGCGCGCGTCTCCGGAGTCACAGGAACCAGGCCGTCGTCCTCAAAGAAGCCGATGGTCTGGCTGCGCAGTTCTTCAAGCGGCCGCTCACGCCACGGAATGGGAGGACTGGATGGATCGCACAAATCCTGCCCGCCGAGCACGCGAAACAGAAGCGCCACGTCCGTCATGGTTCGGGCCATTGGCCCAATGGCGCCGAGCACGGAGAAAGGGCCGACACAGGGCGGCAGGTGCCCGCGTCCCGGAAAGCGGCCCGGCGTGGGCTTCAGTGAGCAGATGCCTGTAAAGTGCGCGGGAATGCGCACGGAACCGCCGCTGTCGCTGCCCAGCCCGGCTGCAGACATGCCCGCGGCAATGGCCGCCGACTCGCCGCCGCTCGATCCGCCCGGTGAGCGATCCAGGTCCCACGGATTCCTCGTGGTCCCGTACAGCAGGTTCGACGTCTCGTAGGCCATCAGGAACTCCGGGCAGTTGGTCGTGCCCAGAATCAGCGCTCCGGCCGCGCGCAGCCTGGCCACGGCCACGGCATCTTCCCGCGGCACCTCGCCCTTGTGCAGCAAGCTGCCAATCTCGCAGCGATAACCGGCCGTGGCAATGGACGACTTCACCGTTACCGGCAGTCCATGCAGCGGACCACGCGCGCCTTGAGCCTCATCCATCTGCCGGGCCTGCACGCGCACCCGATTGGCGTCATAGTCCACCAGTGCGTTCAGCTGCGGATTCAGCCTTTCAATCTGCCGAATATGCGCTTCCGCCAGTTCCTCAACGGATATCTCGCCCGAGCGCAGCAGCGCCAGCTGCTCCATCGCGGACCGCAGCACCAGTTCACTCATCGCTACCCCTCGCTATCTGGCTGCGCGAGCAGCGCATCCCGCATTGCTGGTTGCTTCCACTACGGATGCGCCGCTGCACTCGGCATCGGCAGCGCATCATCGCTGGGCGTGGAAGGCAGAACCCGGTAATCGAATCGATAGGAACGAACCGGCTCGCCCGTATCAAAGCGGTCGTTCCAGTTCAACTGATAGTTCAGCGCATCCGCGTCATCCGGGAACTTCTCGCTTGCCGGATACGGATACGAGCTCATCGTGTGGAATGGCAGCTGCGCCACGGTGTACGGCGACGCATCCCACCAATCCATATCCTTCACGTAGCCATTGGCATAGAAGAAGTAATCGCGCTTCCAGCCCGCGGGCAGCGCCGGCAGCTTGCTCACATCGAACTCCGTCGCAATCTCTTCGCCGCTGCCAAAGATGGCGTAGCGATCATCCACGCCCTTCACCAGTTCCGTCACGTCGCCCAGGCGGGTGTAGCTGCCGCGCTGGTGCTGGAACGGTCCCGTCAGGCTCACGCGATCATAGTCATAGTCCAGATCGCCCGGGCTGCTGCCTTCCGTCTGCTTTGGATAGCCGCGGAACTGCTCCGTCGCCATGGCCAGCGGCACCTCGGTGGTTCGGGCCTCAGCATCCGCGTGGTTATCAACCAACACCTGGTCCCAGTAAATCTCCAGGTTGCTCACCAGCCGGATGCGCCGCGTTCCCGCGGGCAACTTGCCGGTCAGGTCCACAACAATCGTGCGTTCCAGGCCTGCCGGGAAGCCTGCATCGCCGGGTACGCGCTGCCATGTTCCATCCGGCAGCTCCGCCTCCACGTAAGGCGAGATCGGCTTCACGCCGGCCTGCCATGCCGCATAAAGCGAGGTCGCGCTGAAGTAGTTCACATACCCCGTCATCAGCAGTCGCAGCGGCACTCCCGGCTGAACATTGCCCAGATCCAGGGTCAGGTTGTGCAGGTTGGCAAAGCCGTCGTACGGCAACGGCTTGAACCCGCTTGCAAACCTGTGATCGCGCCGGCTCAGCTCCGGCAGAACATCGCGGCCGTCGCCATCCCAGGCGCCCACCGGCAGGCGAGCACTCTCTGACGCCACCACGCGCCCCGAGGCAAACGGAGGATCGTCCAGGAACTTTTCGTCGGGATTCACTTCCACATTCCCCGGATGGTCCACCGCCACCAGCCGCAACTGGTCAATGTAGTTCACCTCTTCCATCGGCTCAATAAAGCGCAGGCTCAGTCTGCCCTTCACCGGAACCGCCGCATCGCCATCCACCTTGATCCACTCGCTCGGATTCGGTGTATTGCGCCGCGTCGGGGTGAACCAGTGGCCCACAACACCCGCGCCGATCACGTCCGTAACCAGCTTGTAGTGTTTGCCATTCCATGCGAACAGCACCGGGCAGGAACTGCCTCGGCGATCCGCTTCCTTCATGGCAATAACCTGCGTATGCGGCAGATCAATCTCATCCTGCAGCACACCCGTGGGCCACAGTATCCGCAGCAGGTCGATGCTTTCCGCCTTGCCCAGGCCGATAAGAACCTGAGGCGGAGCCTGCGTCTGGTAACCCGAAGCGCCTGCCAGCTCCCACTTCTGCCACTGTCCGCTGGCAAAGATCTCTACCTTCGCGCCAATAGCCGTCTTGTTATCCGCGTAGCCGCTCAGGTCAAGCCGCACAAAGTGGTTCTTGTTGCCGCCCACATTGCGCAGCAGCACGGGCGACGCCTTCGCCTGGGTCACAATCAGGTCCGGCGCGCCATCTCCATCCACATCAGCCGCAATCAGTCCCCGAGCATCATCGAGCTTCACACGGTCCAGCCCCAGCGAGCGGCTCACATCCTCAAACGTTCCATCCCCGCGATTCCGCCAGACGCACACGCGAGCACCCGCCTTGGTCTGCACAATCGCCGCCAGGTCCACCCAGCCATCATTGTCGATGTCGACCGGAGTCAGTCCCCAGGCCCGCAAAACACCTGAAGTGCTCAACGCAACCCGCTCAAAGCGCCGGCCCACGTTGTTGGGGCCGGGCACGTTGCGCCACAGCGTAACGCCGGGCGCTCCGGCATGCGTCACCGCAATGTCCATCCAGCCGTCCTTGTCGAAGTCCAGCACGGCAATTCCCTCCGTGGCCGGCAGCTTCGCATCATACAGCGGCTGCGTGGGATACTTCCCTTCGCGCGGATTCACGTAGATCAGCGGCGAGGCCGCCTCACCCGTTGTGGCAATATCCACCGCGCGATCGTTATTAAAGTCGGTAAGAATCACCGCTGCGGTTGCGCTGGCGCCGCCAAAGCCCGCGGGCTCGGTCCATTCTGTAAACGTCTTGTTACCGTTGTTCCTCCACAAAACGTTGTCTTCGCCACCAGCCTGGAGCGGCTGCCCGGTCACAAACAGGTCCAGGTCGCCGTCGTGGTCAAAGTCCACAAACGAGATTCCTGTAGGCCGATTCCGCGCGCTCAGTCCCGCGGCTGCCGTCACATCCTCAAACTTGCCCTTGCCCAGATTGTGAAAGAGCCGCACTCCATCGTCCGTCGCAACAGCCAGATCGTTCAGATTATCGGCGTCAAAGTCGCCCACGGTGCAGGCCACCGCATGCCCCTGCAGCTTCAGCCCCTCGGCCGCCGCATCCAGTTCCTCAAAGGAGCCGTCGCTCTTGCGGTGCAGCACGGCAATTGCCTGCTCGCCGCTCTGCAGCAGAATCAGATCCATCGATCCCGATCCGGTGGTATCCATCATGCAGGCACCGCCGGTTTCGCTGCCTGCGGAAGCCCGTGTCTTGGATGCAGCGGGCAACATGCTCTGCGCTTCGAGCTTTACCGGAATCATCTGCCGCTCGATTGCCTGAGGCTCCTCCACCGGCGTCACGGTCGAGTAATGTCCCTGCTCTCCATACGCCAGCCCGATTGCGGCGGAGATCTTGGTGGTGGTCATGTGCTGGAAGAGCTTGAAGTGGACCCGCGCCTCCTGCGTGTGCCCGGAGCGCTGCAATGCCCGCGCCATCGCAAACTCCGACGAGGCGTGCAGGGCGTTGATGGCCAGCGCCTGCTTCAGCACCACGATCGCCTTGTCGTACTCCTTCATCTCCTGGTAGCACACGCCCTCAAAGTAGTAGGAGTCCACGTCCCGGGGATCCAGCTTCGTCGCCTGCTGAAAGCTGGCAAGCGCCGTGTCCAGTTCGTTGTCCGCGTGCTGCGCCAGCCCCAGGTTGTACCAGGCCTGCGGATTGTCCGGGGCAAGCTGGATGGCCTGGTGCAGATACTTCTTGGCATCGTCCAGCTTCTGCAGGGTCATCAGGGCAATGCCCTCGTTAATGGCCGCCTGGGCCATCTTCGGGTCCTTCTGGAACGCCTGGGCAAATGCCTCCGCGGCCTTCTCCGTGAACTGCTGGCCCATCAGGGCCACGCCGCGATTGTTCAGCCGGATTGCCTCCGGGTTATAGCCTGGCTCAGCGCCCGCCACCGCAGTTGCCGCTGCAAACAGAACCAGGGCGCCAAGCCCGCCGATTCGCATCCATCTTTTGCCCAAGTGCATCTCCAGCGCGGCCGGGCATTTCCATCCCATAAAACCGCGGAACCCTCTAGTGTATGCGAGCAGGCAGTCCATCGGCACGGCTCTTGCCACCCTCTTTGCTCTCATCAAAAGCCCCAGCCCGCGCCAATTTATACTTCCTCTGTGTCGGCACATCTGGACCACATCCACTGGCATAGCTTTCTGCAACGCCCCGTCCTGCAGCCTCCCGCTGCGGAGGAGCTTGCCCTCTTGCGCCGCAGGCGAATCCTGATCACCGGCGCGGGAGGCTCCATCGGCTCTGCCCTAGCGCTGCGCCTTGCCGCCCTCAGCCCTGCCTGCCTGGTATTGCTGGAAGCCTCAGAGAGCCACCTGTTTGCTCTGCAAAATGTCCTCGCCGAACCCGCAATCCCCCTGCTCGGCAACGCTGCCAACCCGGCACTGATAGACGAAATCTTCGCGCGATACTCGCCCGATCTCGTCTTTCATGCCGCCGCATTCAAACATGTTCCCCTGCTTGAGGCGCACCCGCTGGAGGCCATCGAAAACAACGTCTTCGGCACGCAGGCCGTGGTCTCGGCCGCAGCCCGGCGCGCGCACGTCGTCCTGCTCTCCACAGACAAGTCCGTCGAGCCCGCTTCCATCCTCGGCGCCACCAAGCGCATCGCAGAGCAGATCGTGCTTGCCGCCGGTGGCACCGCTCTGCGCCTGGGCAATGTCCTCGGCTCACGCGGCAGCGTCGCTGAGATCTTCGCAGGCCAGATCGCAACCGGAGGCCCCATCACTGTCACCGATCCCGCCGCCCGGCGCTACTTCCTCACCGTGGACGAAGCCGTTCACCTGCTGCTGGCTGCTGCAATCGAACCTCTGCCGCCCAGGCTGCTTGCGCCCGCGCTGCCCGCCCCGCACTACATCGTGGATTTTGCCGAGTTCCTGGCGCGGCACCTCGCCCCCGGCCGCTCCATTCCCGTCCAGTTCACGCAGGCCCGGCCCGGCGACAAGGAAGACGAGCAACTCTGGTCCGCGTCGGAAAGCGCGCATCCCGCCTGCGCACCGGACCTCTTCGATATCCGGTTTGCGCCCATCGCAGCGGCGGAGTTGCAATGCGCCCTTGCCAGCCTGCGCGCCGCGCTCGACGCACGCAACACGGCTGCGGCGCTTGCCCTCGTGCGTCAGCTTGTTCCGGATTACACACCCGGCACTGCCGTTCTGGCGCTGGCAGGCGAGCACGCAACGCGAGTCACCCTATGACCAGCCCAACCTCCGGCCCAACCGGGCTTGCCTCCACCGCCAGCGCCAGACGACGCATCGGTGTCGTCACCACCTCCCGCGCCGACTACAGCCATCTGTACTGGCCGCTGCGTGAGCTGGCTGCGAACGCCGGCGTGGAACTCGGCGTCTTTGCCCTTGGCCCGCACCTTGCGCCGCAGTTCGGCAACACCATTCACGAAATTGAGCGGGACGGGTTCCCCATCCGCGCGCGCATTGAGTGCCTGCTCAACTCCGACTCCGACACCGGCATGGCCAAAACCATCGGCCTGGCCACTCTGGGCCTTGCCGACGCTCTCTCGGCATGGCGGCCTGACATCCTGCTGCTCATTGCTGATCGCTATGAGATGCTGGCGCCAGCCTCGGTCGCGCTCGCACTGCGCATCCCCATTGCGCACATTGAAGGCGGCGAGGTAAGCCAGGGAGCCATCGACGACCATGTTCGCAATGCTCTCACCAAGCTTGCGCACATCCACTTCACCTCCACGCAGACCGCGCGCCGCCGCGTGATTGCCATGGGCGAGGAGCCGTGGCGCGTGCATCACGCAGGTGCGCCCTCGCTCGACCACATGCGCCGCTCCGCGCTGCTCTCTCGCTCCGCAATAGAGGCGCAGCTCGGCCTCACCTTCACCATGCCCACCCTGCTGGCGGCCTGGCATCCTGTCACGATTCTCCGCGATACCAACGCGGAGGCAGACGCCCTGTTCACGGCGTTGGCACAGGCTCCCGGTCAACTCGTCTTCGTCTATCCCAACTCGGATGCAGGCAGCCACGCACTGATCGAGCGCACGCAGGCTCTTGCCGCCACCCGCGCCAACACCCGTCTCTTCGTGAACCTGGAGGCCATCACGTACTGGAGCCTGCTGGGGCAGGTGGATGCGCTCGTAGGCAACTCCTCCAGCGGCATCATGGAAGCTGCCTCCTTTGCTCTGCCGGTCGTGAATGTCGGCATGCGCCAGCAAGGCCGCGAGCGCGCCGCCAACGTGATCGATGCTCCAGCTGATGCGCCTGCCATTCTCGATGCCATCCATCGCGCACTGGCGCCGGAGCTCCGAGCAGGCCTGCGCGAGATGAAAAACCCCTACGGCGACGGAACGGCGGCAACCACAATCGCCCGCGTGCTCACCACGGTTCCGCTGGATGGACTTCTCATCAAACGGCCGGTCCCCGTCGCGGCAGAGGATGCATGAACCCGTCCATTCCACTCTCTTCGCCCGATATTACTGAGGCCGAAATCGCAGCCGTCACCGCCGTGCTGCGCACGCCTCAGCTCAGCCTGGGGCCGGAACTGCATGCCTTTGAGCAGGCACTCGCCGCTTATCACGCGGTTCCACATGCCGTTGCGGTCAGCTCCGGCACCGCCGGGCTGCATCTGGCGCTGCTAACGCTTGGCATTGGAGAAGGCGACGAGGTCATCGTGCCCTCCTTCGCATTTGTGGCTGTTGCCAACACGGTGCTGCAGGTGCGCGCCACACCGGTCTTCGCGGAGATTGATCCCGTCACGCTGAATCTCGATCCCAACGCCGTCGAAGCAGCAATTACGCCGCGCACGCGGGCCATTCTTCTGGTGCATACCTTTGGCGTCCCGGCAGAGATGGACGCCTTTGCGGACATCGCCCGTCGCCATCACCTTGCCCTGATAGAGGACGCATGCGAAGCCATGGGAGCCGAGTTTGATGGCCGGCGCGCAGGCAGCTTCGGAGACCTCGCAGTCTTCGGCTTCTATCCCAACAAGCAGCTCACCACCGGGGAAGGCGGCGCCGTCCTTGCCCGGAACGCAGGCCATGCGGACCGCCTGCGCCTGCTGCGCAACCAGGGCCGCGCGCCCTCCGCCGATTGGCTTGACCACGCTGAAATCGGTTACAACTACCGCCTTTCCGATCTGGCCTGCGCGCTCGGCCGTGTGCAGCTCGCCCGCCTGGAAGAGATGCTCCGCATGCGCCGCGAAGCGGCAGAGCGCTACCATGCCCTGCTGGCTTCGATTCCCCGTCTGGAACTGCCGCAACTCACGGTTCCGCGTCGAACCATCAGCTGGTTCGTCTATGTGGTTCGCCTGCCCCACAATGTGGACCGCGAGCGCACTCGGGCTGCCCTTGCCGAGCGCGGCATCGCCACCGGGCGCTACTTCGCGCCCATCCACCTGCAGCCCGCCTGGCGAGCCATCGCCGGCACGTCTGCTGACGCATGGCCGATCACGGAATCGGTGGCCCGGCAAACGCTTGCCCTGCCCTTTTTCAACCGCATTACACCCGGACAACAGCAGCTGGTGGCCGATGCCCTGCATGAGGCAGTTTCCTCTTCCCGGTAAATCGAATAAGTGTTCCGGCCAGGTTCCGAGTTACCGGGCTGTAACACAAGCTTTGCGTCAATCTGACTCGCATTTGCTCACCAAAATCGCTGCCACGCATCCAAAATCAAGGGAGTGCAAGTCTTTCCCGAAACGCGTCTCGGATATTTTTATGCGGAGCCGGCAGTCCGGACGCATTGCGTCGAGATGTTCTTGACATCCGGCAAAAAGCGGTACACCATCAGGTAACGCCGTCTCCGGGGATGCGCAATCCACGAGGTGGTGTCCCGTCGTGGTCCTTCTTTATTCACTGACCGTTTCTCGTAACCAGGCTCCTGAAAACTGACATTCATCCCAGGTTGAAGGGCAGGTACGTCATGGTAGTTACTACGCAAAGTAAGGGCCGTGGAGTTATCGGACTTCATATTGGTGCAGATAACGTCCGGCGATATTTCCCTGAGCAGATACCGGCAATCGAGTTACTTCTGGGCCATTTGCACATCCAGTGCGATCTGGCACCGGAGTTTTGGCAAGGCCGTCCTGAGATCTACGATCCCAGGCTGTGCGCATGGCTTGAAGCCAAGAATCTCGGCTGCAAGGCGGGTCAATCCGCGGTTCCGCTGGCGCTGGTTCCGGCAGGCAGAAATGCCTTCCGGCTTCAGTCCGTGGCCGCTGGCCAATCCAAGACCAAACTGCAACAGCAGCCCACCGCGTAGGTTCCACCGGAATCGTCGCCGCGTCGCCCCGGCATGCGGCGGCGGTTTTTCCTGCGTTCGCCGCCACGGTCTTCTTCACATATCTCACCCGCCTGTCTGCAGCACATCTTATTGCCATCCCGCCTTGATAAACTCAAAGGGCAATGACCATTCAACAACTGGAAGAAGCAGTCGAACGTGCTTTTGCTGCTGGCGCCGCCGCCGTGGGCGATCAGTCTGCCATGGATGTCTTTCTTAAGCTGCGCGCCGCGCTCGAGAGCGGCGAAGTGCGGTCCGCCTCGCCGGATCCCGCGGAGCCAACCGGATGGCGCGTAAACGCATGGGTTAAGCGGGGCATTCTGCTCGGCTTTCGCCTTGGAGCGCTCGTCGAAGGGCCCGCCGCCGGTCTCTCTTTTGTGGACAAGCACACGTATCCGGCCCGGCACTTCACCGCAAACGACGGCGTCCGCATCGTCCCCGGCGGTTCCTCCGTCCGCGCCGGCGCTTATGTGGCGCGCGGCGTCGTCTGCATGCCTCCGATGTACATCAATGCCGGGGCCTGGGTGGATGAAGGCACCATGGTGGACTCGCATGCACTGGTGGGCTCGTGCGCCCAGATTGGCAAACGCGTTCACCTCAGCGCGGCAGCCCAGATCGGCGGCGTCCTTGAGCCGGTCAATGCGTCCCCGGTCGTGGTGGAAGACGATGTGCTTGTGGGCGGCAACTGCGGCATCTATGAAGGGACCATCGTGCGCAAGGGGGCGGTGCTTGCCTCGGGAACCATTCTGACCCGCGGCACTCCGGTCTTCGATCTCGTCAACGGAACCATCCTGCGCGCCACGGCGGATCAGCCGCTCGTCATCCCTGCCAACGCAGTTGTCGTCCCCGGCTCACGAGCGGTTACGCGGGGCAAGGGGCAGGAGTGGGGCCTGAGCCTCTACGCTCCCGTCATCGTCAAGTATCGCGACGACAAGACCGACCTCAGCACCACGCTGGAAGACCTGCTGCGCTGAGAAAAACAGCGCCGCACACGCGCTGCCTGCACTGGAGCGCGTGCCAAAGAAACGCGACAGGATCAACCCATGCTGCATCCTGATCCAGAACTACGGCAGATTCGCTGGGGCGTGGCCGGGCCGGGCCGCGCCGCCGCGCGTTTTGCCCAGGGTCTGCAAGCCGTTCCGGCAGCCTCGCTAAGCGCCGTGTGGGGGCGCACCGCGGAGCGGGCTCATGCCTACGCGCAGCGGTTTTCTGTCCCGCAAGTGTGCGACAGCCTCAGCCAGCTCGTCGCGGCGGATGTGGACGCCATCTACGTTGCCACCCACCCGGACACGCACGCGGAGATATGCCTGCAGGCCCTCGCCGCCGGCAAGCACGTGATGTGCGAGAAGCCCTCCGCCCTGAACGAGCAGCAGCTTCGCCGGATACTGGAGGCCGCGCACCGCCATGGCCGTCTGTTCATGGAGGCCATGAAGCCGCCCTTCTTTCCCCTCTACCGAAAGCTGCGCGAGTACCTGCAAGCCGACCCCATTGGCCCGGTGGGCTTCGTGCGCGCCGGGCACTGCGACTCCACCCTCGCCCCCGACTATCCGCTCCACTTTGCCGAGCTCGGCGGCGGTGGCGTCATGGGCATCGGTCCCTATGAGGCCTTTCTCGCGCTCGATTGGCTTGGCCCGCTGCGCCGCGTGCAAACCATGGGCCGACTTTCTCCGGCCGGCGTCGATGCATTTGCCCTTTTTCAGACAGAGCACGAGCGCGGCATGGCACAGCTGCACACCGGTCTTGATCTGTTGAGCCGCGGCGATGCATTGCTCTGCGCGCCGCGCGGCTACGTCACCATCCACGAAAACTGGTGGAACCCCGTGCGCGCCACTGTCCGCTACATCGACGGCAGAACCGTCGAGCTGCATGAGCCGTTCGTCGCCGGCGGATTCAACTACGAGACCGACCACTTCTGCCAGCTCATCCGCGGCGGCCAACTGGAGAGCCCCGAGATTACGCATGCTCTTTCGCTCGGCATGGCGCGGCTGCTTGAGGCTGCGCGTACGGCTCTCGGCGTCCGGTTCCCCGGCGAAGATACGTAGTCCAGCCCGCGCCTGCTACCGCCCGGCAGGCACCGGCTTCCGCTGGTGCATCGCGGTGTGGATGGCATCCAGGAGCGTGCCGGAGGGATCGTTGAAGTAGTTCCAGAACATGATGCCGCCAAGCCCGTGATGCAGCACATAATCACACTTCGTGGCAATCGATTCCGGATCCTCATACGTGACAAATTCGCGCTTCTCCGCGCTGTAAAGATACGGAACCGACGACGCATCGTCCCAGTAGCGCGTAAAGCCGTGACCCAGCATCGTTCCGGTGATCGCACCATAAGGCAAATCTCCTCCGGATGCGGCTTTGCCGGGCTGAAACAATCCGTGATGCGCGTCTGCCACATCGCTCCAGGCTTTTCCATAGAACGGAACACCCAGCAGAATCTTTGCGGCAGGCACACCCGCCTTCACAAAGGCCTTTACCGCGGCATCAGCCGATGCCCGCTTCGGGTCCGCTGGATCCGCATACAGCGGCGCATGATTGCCGGTCGTTGCGTCCGCACCGGGCACATAGGAGTCGTAGGTCATCAGGTTCACGGCATCCACAAACCGCTGCACCTGGTCCATCTGCGTATCCTCCAGGTACTGGAGCGATGCCCCCGCGGCAATGGTCAGATAGAGCCTGCTATGCGTTCTTCCGCTCTCCGCGTTCAGCCGCTGACGAAGCTCCCTCACCAGAGCGGTAAAGTTCTCCCTGTCCTCTTTGCGGTAGGAGTGGCCCGCTCCCGGCTGCCCCGGATACTCCCAGTCCAGATCCATTCCGTCGAGGTTGTATCGGCGCAGAAACTCGACCGCGCTCTCGATGAATCGCGCCCGGCTTTGTGGCGTGAGGGCTGCATTCGAAAAGCCACCGGACCAGTTCCAGCCGCCCACGGAGATGAGCACCTTCAGTTTCGGGTTCTCCCGCTTGAGGGCAACCACCTGCGGAAGATTCTGCGCATCGGCGGCAAAGCCCTCCACCATGCGGCCATCGGCAATGTTGGCAAAGGCGTAGTAGATCCACGTCAGATTGCGTGCATCCACCTGCCCCGGCTGCAATGTCATGTTCTGCGGGAAGACGTACCCGGCCACGATTGGCCCCGCAGCCGCACCTGCACAGCACGCTGGCACAACCATCAGCAGAGCGAACGTT
>JAJXXG010000858.1 GCA_021781255.1 Acidobacteriota bacterium | reverse complement strand
AGGTCGCCGATAATCGCGCCCAGGTTCTTGCCCGTCGTAATCGCACCCCAGCCGCCAATCGAATGGAAGCGCACTGCTACGGCGCCCTCCGGCAGCAGTGAAGGCGTCTCATCGGCAATCACGCTGTAGGGATGGTCAACACCAAGCACGAAAAAGTTTGTGCCTTCAGCGGCCGTTTTGCCGTCCTTGCGCGCGCGGCCTGCCGTCGCATATTCGAACGCGCCGATAATGTGCTCCGGGCGGAAATCGCGCGAGCCAAGACCATAGCTGCCGTTGAAGATGTGAGGAAGTTCGCTCGGCGAGATCGCCGGCAGCCCTTCCGCTGCAGGATGCCCTTCATACTGGACAGCCTTTGACAGTGCCGTACGGACGTCACGGCCCAGCGGGTTGTCACCTGCCAGAGCCTCATCCGTCCGCTCCAGAATAATGACGTTCTTCTTGCCCTTCAGCGCCGCCACGAGCGCCGCCTCGGGGAACGGCCGAATCACGTTCACGTGAATCGAGCCCACGCTTGCTCCACGCGTCGCGCGCAGATAGTCCACTGCGGCCTCAATGTTCTCCGCCGCCGAACCCAGCGAGATAAATACCGTCTCTGCATCATCGGTCTTATACTGCGTTACCAGTCCGTAATAGCGGCCTGTGAGCTCGCCGAACTTCTTGTAGCTCTCTTCCAGAAACTCCAGAATCGGCTCGGCAAAGTTATTGCGCCGCGCGATCACGCCCTGCATGTAGTGCTCCTGGTTCTGCACCGGGCCGAGCAGGATGGGATTTGTCAGGTCAATCATCTTGGGCACGCGCCGCCGCGTGGCGCCAAACAGCACCCGCTGCGCCTCGGTCGGGCACTCGATGATGTCTTCCGGCGAGCCAAGAAACTCGCGAATCAGATCCGACTCGTGCTTGTAGAACGTCCGCTCCAGGTGGCTGGTCAAAAAGCCGTCCATGATGTTCATGCCCGGCGTCAGGCTCAGCTCTGTCACGCGGCGCAAAATCAGCGCCTGGTCGGCGGCTTGTTGCGCATCCTTGCCGAAGACCATGATCCAGCCGGTGTCCAGCGCGCCGTAAATATCGTCGTGGCCGCAGTGCACATTCAGCGCATGCTTGGTTAGCGCGCGCGCTCCCACTTCCAGCACCATTGTGGAGCCTTTGCCTGGCGCGTGATAATCCTGCTCAACGCCGTAAACAACGCCCTGGCCTGAGGTAAAGTTCACCACGCGCTTGCCGCAAACCGAGTGCGCAATTGCGCCACCCTGTGCCGCGTGCTCGCCTTCGGTCTCAATCGCAATCGTGTTGTGCCCAAAAACGTTTAGGTGGCCTTCGGCATAGGCCTGCTGGAACAGTTCGCCGCCCTCGGTCGAAGGCGTAATCGGATAGAACACGCCTGCGTCGGCCACGCGCGTCTCCGTGTGGTAAGAAACCAGCTGGTTGCCATTTGCGGTCACCCGGATTCCGGGATAACGAGCAGCTTTGGTCATAAAACCCCCAATCGAGCGATTCCTGATCTTTACGGCATTTTTTCGTCTGTCGTTGCGCGAACGGGCGGTGTCGTCCCTTCCTCAGTCGCCCATATGGCGCCATCGGTTCGCACGTAACTCTATTTTTCCGGTGGCCACTTTCCACAACCATCGCGGCCGCAACTTTTCGCCCCGTTCAAACAGGCGACCATGCGAAACCATCGGCTACTTGGGGACGGAAGTTCCGGCGCAATGGGGCCACAATTCAGTATGCTCTTCAGCAGGGAGACACTGTACTGCATTGTGGCACTTCGGCTGCTGTGTCAGAGCTGTCCCGCCTTTGCTCCCGCCCCTATAATTGGACCGGCTTCATGCCGCTTCGTTCACCATGTCCACGCACGCGCCGCAACCGCAGCCCGATCCGCAGTTTGCCCGCTACCCTAGTCTCCAGGGCCGCGCCGTTCTCATCACCGGCGGAGCCACAGGCATTGGCGCATCGCTTGTCGAGCACTTTGTTCGCCAGGGCTCCCGCGTCGCATTTTTTGATATCCAGGATGAGCCCGCGCACGCTCTCGTCGAATCACTCATCGCCGAGGGCTGCCGCGCGCCACTCTTTCTCCACTGCGACGTCACCAATCTCCCCTCACTCCAGACCGCCGCCCATCAAGTGCTGGAAGCCTTCGGTACCCTCGATGTGCTCGTGAACAATGCCGCAAATGATCAGCGCCACGCATTCGACCAGGTCACGCCTGAAGACTGGGACTGCTCCATCGCTCTAAATCTCCGCCCGCACTTCTTCCTCACTCAGGCCATGGTGCCCGCCATGCGCGCTGCCAACCACGGCTCCATCATTAATATGAGTTCCATCGCCTGGCTCATTCCCTCCACCGGCCTGCCCATGTACGTCGCAGCCAAAGCAGCCATCGTCGGCCTCACTCGCACTCTAGCGCACGAGCTTGGCCCGGCAAATATCCGCGTCAACGCCGTGCTTCCCGGCGCAATCGCCACTCCCCGCCAGCAGGAGCTCTGGTATACACCCGAATACAAGGCCGAAATCCTCTCTAACCAGGCGCTCAAACGCGATATCCTTCCCGCTGACGTCGCCCGCCTTGTGCTTTTTCTCGCCTCTGATGACTCCAGCGCGATCACGAATCAAAGCTGCATTATTGACGGCGGCTGGGTCTGACGTGCTTCGATCCGCCAGTCAAGTCCTGCACACTAAATCTGTCTATGAACACACGCGGGATGGTTACGATACCAATTCACCTGTCGTAAGATGCTTGCGGAGGATTCTCTTCATGTTCGTCGTCGTGAAACATTTCCGGCGCAGCTTTGTCTCACGGCTCGCCCTCGCTTTTCTTGTCGCGCTTTTCGCTGCGGTACTAGCTTCGTCCAGCGGCTTTGCGCAGGCAGCCAAGGCCCCGGCCGATCTGCCCCCGCAATCGCTATCCGCCATCCAGCGCCTCTCCGCGCTACGGGAGCTCCCTGACGGTGTTTGGCGCATGCACGAGGGTGATATCGCGCACGGCGAAGATGCAAATCTCGATGACAGCTCATGGCAGACCATCAAGATCGGCACCAATGCGCCCAAAAGCGCGCTCTGGTTCCGCCAGACCTACACCATTCCCGAGACCCTTCACGGCTACGACCTCACCGGCGCGCGCATCTGGTTCCAGTTCCATGCTTCCGCCAACGGCCCCATGCCGCAGATCCTCTACTTCAATGGCCGCCGTGTCGCGCTCGGCGACGACCTGGAACCAATTGTCCTTTTTGATGCCGCTCACCCAGGCGACAAGGTCACTGTCGCCGTCAAGCTGCTCCACACCGTGGACATCAAGCAATTCCGCGGCGCGACCTTGCGCATCGATTTTCCGCCCAACCGTCCAAATCCCGTCGACCTCAGTATGGAGTTCCAGTCTGCCGCGCTTCTGCTGCCCTCCATCGCACCCGGTGACCAGTCCAAGCTCGACGACCTCAACTCCGCCATTCAAACCGTCGATCTCGCCGCCCTTGACGCACATGATCAGGCTAAATTTGACGCCAGCCTGCGCGCCGCACAAATCAGGCTCGAGGTTCTCAGGCCTGTCCTCGAAAAACTCACCTTCCACCTCACTGGAAACTCGCACATTGACGCGGCCTGGCTCTGGCCGTGGACCGAGACGGTTGACGTCGTCAAGCGCACCTTCGGTACCGCGCTCCAGCTCATGTACGAGTACCCGCAGTACACCTACACCCAGTCCGCCGCACAATACAACGAATGGATGGCCGAGAAATACCCCGACCTGAACAACGAAATCAAGCAGCGCATCAAGGAAGGCCGATGGGAGGTGGTTGGCGGCATGTGGGTCGAGCCCGACTTGAATATGCCCTCCGGCGAGTCGCTCGTGCGGCAGCTCCTCGTCGGCAAGCGCTGGTATCTCAAGCACTACGGCGTCGATGTCCGTATCGGCTGGAACCCTGACTCATTCGGCTACAACTGGCAGCTCCCGCAGATCTACAAGAAGAGCGGTGTCGACTACTTTGTCACCCAGAAGATGACCTGGAACGACACCAATCAGCTTCCCTTCAAGCTCTTCTGGTGGGAGTCGCCTGACGGCTCCAAGGTCCTCACCTATTTCCCTCATGACTATGGCAACACTGACCTTGGGCCAGTGCGCCTCTCCCGCAATATGGTTCAGGCCCGCCATCGCTCACCGGGACTCACCGACATGATGGACCTTTACGGCGTGGGCGACCACGGCGGCGGGCCTACACGCGCCATGCTTGACCAGGGCTTCCACTGGGCCGCGCCCGGTCACGTGGTTCCCCATTACAAATTCGGCATTGCGCAAACCTGGTTCTCCAAGGTCGAAAAGGAAATCGCGCCCGAGAGCCCCACCTGGAACTATCAATCCATTGCCAAGGGCTATCATCCGCCCGCGTCCGTCCCGGGAGAAATTGCCATTCCCACATGGGACTCCGAGCTCTATCTCGAATACCACCGTGGCGTCTTCACCACGCAGGCCCACCACAAGCGCAACATGCGCGACGCAGAAGTGCAGATGCTCGACGCCGAAAAATGGGCATCAATGGCATGGCTCGATGGCGACAAGTACCCGGACCATGAACTGACCGAAGACTGGAAAAAGGTGCTCTTCAACCAGTTCCACGATCTAGCCGCCGGCTCCGGCATCGGCATCATCTATAAGGATGCGCAAAAGGACTACGACTGGGTCCGCTGGTCCACCAATGAAATAAAGACGAAGTCTCTTGCCACCATCGCCGACCAGATCAACACCTCCGGTGGCCGCCCGCTCGATT
>JAJXXG010001253.1 GCA_021781255.1 Acidobacteriota bacterium | reverse complement strand
CCGGATCGCCCGCTCCGGAAACTCCGCCTGCAGGGCCCGCACCGTCTCCACCGCCGGATCGTCCAGCGCCGACACGCCAAACAGCAGTTCGTAGTCTCCCGCGTAACTCTGCCGGCAGTGGCTCCGAAACGCCTCCAGCATCCCCGGATCGGTCCCCTTCAGCGATTTCAGAATGCTCACGCCCGGCGCAAACGCCGCCAGCCCCCGCCGCCGCGCCCGCAAAAACACCCGCGCCGCCAGCAGCGCCGCCAGAAAATACCCCATCCCCGCCACGGCCAGCGCCGCGGTCGCCGCCTCAATCCCTACTGCAAGTGCGTGCGCCGTCACAGCGCCCAGTGTAGCCGACAAGCCCGCGCACCCTGCCTTACTGGCGGATAGCGCACGTCCCGGAACGTTGACCTACCCCGAACATGGGTGCCCCGTCCTAGCTCCGCTAGGGCGGGAAATACTGAACCGGACCACGGCGATTCGGCAGCCGGAAGCCCATTCGTTCGCGTTTCAACGCCGTCCATTGTGACTCAATCTCGACGGTTCCCTCAACGCCGGTCAAGTATTGACGGAAGCTCGACCACGGCCAGTCCCCAGGCTTCTCAGCCAGACCGCGCGCCACCGGATTGCGGTGCAGATACTTCAACTTTTCCGCCTGCTTCTCCGCCGACCAAACGTTGAAGTCGTAGTACCGAGCCTGCCAGAAGGGCCGCTCCGCTCTTCGCCGCGCCACCGACAGCTTCAGCGCCTGAACCGCGCGCGCCAGTGTCGCGCTGCGCGGCTCGCTCACCAGCAGATGCACGTGCTCGGGCATCACCACATATCCGGCAACAGCCAGCAGATAGCGTTGCCGCACACGCTCCAGCGCGGCCTCAAACAGGTCCCGCGCCTCCGCCGTGCCGAGATAAGCACACCGGTGAAAGCAACTGAAGGTGAGAAAGTGGAAGTCGCCGCACTCCTGATACCGGACTAACCCGCGCGTCATCGCAAGAAGGATACTTCGCGCCGGGTCTGGCGAACAGAGCCGCTCTCCCAGGTCTCAGAATCGAGACCTGGGGCACCCAGTTTTTGAGATAACCTATCATCCCGAGACCGGCGCCACCCGCCCATGTGTGTGCACATAGTCCAGGTAATCCCAATAGGCTCCATCTTTCTCTTCAGCAAGACAATTTGCATCAATCGCAGCACGCATAGCCCATGGATAAATGTCGGTTGCAAATGGCAAACGGGTTAAGTCGCACGCGGCCCTGCGTGATGATAGAAATGAAAAGAAGGTTAGTTTCCCGCCAGCAGCACCGTTTTTCCGGCGTCGTTCATCTTGAAGGACCTGTATGTACCGCCGCTCTCGCAAGCAATCGAGAGCGGAACGTCGCCACTCTGCACGATCTTTGCCTCCAGGCTTCCGTCCTGCGGGCGTACCTCGTAGTAGGCATCTAAATCTGTGCTCATGGGCACGGTTGGCGGTGTATTCTCTGTCCGGAAGTGTAGGACCCAACGATCGTCAGAAGCAACCATATCCGCGAACCGCCATCCATCAGGAGTTTGGATTGGCACCTCCCGCACGGCGCCACCGTCACGTATCTCGACAACTGGGTCATTACTATTTCCGCGCCAGACGACAATATTGTCGCTTACCGCAGTAAGGTAGACCGAGGCGAGAAACGCCTGAGCCGTATGCCGGAGGTCGGAGTTTGAGGACGCGTCACCCCAGTCCATTGTCTTGCGGCTTGCCGGCACCTCGATTTGCTTGACGAGTTCGCCCGACGATCTTAAATACAGAACTTTCAGAGTTGACGTTTCTGGATCGGACTCGGAAACGAGCATATCCCCGGATGGAAACACTGCTAGGTGACGCAACTCGCAGGAGCCTGGTCGCGAAAGATCGCATTTTACTGCTAACTCGATCGCTCCTTTGTATGTGCCGTCGAGATCGAACCGGGCTACGTAGTTGCGAAAGTCCTTGAACGGTATTCCCATTGGCGACTTTCCCGGTCCCGGTTCTCCGGGTTTTTCTTTTGAACCTTGGAGAAGAAAATAGACACCTGAGTCGGTGGCGAAGACGTCTGAGTCATTGTTGAACTCGGTAAGGTCCGATATGCTTGCGGACGAGATGGTTTGTGTTTTCTTGTTTCGAACGATTGTGACGAGCTCGGTGTATTTAGGAAACTTCCCCTTGGGTGTCTTCAATACCGCTTCCCAATCAATTGTGTGCACCACCAGGGAGCCATCGGCAAGGCAAAGTGGGTAGTCCACCGTTGCTGAGGGCAACGCGAAATCCGCGGCCATCTCGACCGGCTTGAACTCGACACTCCTTGATGGAACGAACTGTTGTTTTCCGCCTTCGGCAGCAACTTGCTGAACGGTATTACCCATTTGAGCGGCCACGCACGTGGCCCCTAGGGTGACAACGAAGCCAAAGGCGCAAGTACACATCGAAGTAAAAGGCTGCCGCATTCATCCTCCAATCCCGGCCGTCAGCCCAATACTGGGGGGTATCGGGCTGACGGCATAACCTTGAATGACAAACGTACTATCCCCCAATTCCGCTCAGAGAGAGCTTCGGTCGAAGGTCTATTGGCCGGGTGCCCCAGGTCTCGCTTCTGAGACCTGGGAAACCTTCGCGCTAACCACGCAACCCCGCGAACGTCTTACTTCATCCGCCGAACCCCCGCCATGCGCCCAAAGGCCTTATCGAACGTAATCACCTCGTCCGCACCGGACGCGAAGGCAATCTCTGCAATCAAGTGGTCGGCGAAACCGGCTGCACCCTTGCGGCAGGCCTCCAGCGCCTTCCACGCCACACCCGCCGACTCAACGGTCACGCCTCGCGTTTGCAATAGGCCCTCGATGGCGTCCAGAACCCTGCCCCTCTCCCATCGGCCGCGCAGCACCCACGACAACTCCGCCAGCACCAGCAGTGGAACGAAGACTCCGCCCGCCGAACGCGCCTCCGCCAGGGCCGCGCGCGCCTTGCGCGCCTGCGTGGGCTCGTCGTTCAGGTAGGCCCGCGCCCACACGTTGGTATCGGCTGCCAGCATCACCACCGCCTCCGCGCCTTGGCCGCATTCATCTCATCAAAGCTCATCACGCCGCCGGTTTGCCCGGCTTGGTCGGCCATCTTCCACAGGTCTTCGAGATCGTAGAGCACGGGTTCCACCTTCACCGCGCCGCTCGTGGGAATGCTGAATCGGATCCGGCTTCCCCGCTGGATGCCAAGCCTCTTCCGCAGTTCCCTCGGCAGGGTCACCTGCCCCTTCGAAGTCACCGTCGCTTCCACCGTCGTTGTCTTTGTTTGAGTCGCCCGCGTCATCTTTCACCTCCTTACATTATAGAGTGTTTTTCCTTACCTTCAAGCGGTTTTCCCAAGTCTCGCTTCTGAGACCTGGGAAACCTCCGCGCTCACACCCCGCCCTTCCCCCTTGCCCCCGCGCCTCACCCACCCCATACTGAATTCCTGCGCCCATGCCCCAAAAATCCCAATCCTTTCAGGCTCGCCTCGAAGCCGCCGGCAAGCCCCTCTACTGGACCATCGCCCGCGTCCCCGCCGACACCACCGCTGCCCTCCGCCGCGCCTGGCCCGGCTGGACCACACGCCGCGTCCGCGGCTCCATCAACGGCTTCGCCTTCCGCACCACGCTCTTCCCCGGCCCCAACGGCGACGGCCTCACCCTCCTCGTCAATAAAAAGATGCAATCCGGCGCCGAAGCCCGCCCCGGCGACCTCGTCTCCATCCGCATCGAGCCCGACCTCGAGTCCCGCTCCGACGAGCACCCCGCCGAGCTCACCGCCGCCCTCAAAGGCCAGCGCGCCCTCACCCGCTGGCTCCAGACCTTCAGCCCCTCCGCCCGCCGCGAGGTCGGCCACTGGGTCGCCCAGCCCAAATCGCCCGAAAGCCGGCAGAAGCGCGCTCTCCAGATGGTCGAGCGCCTTCTGCTCGTCATGGAGGGCGAGCAGGAAACCCCGCCGATTCTGCGTGCTGCCTTCCAGCGCCAGCCCCTCGCCCAGCGCGGCTGGCAGGCCATGACCCTCATCCAGCGCCGCGGCCATCTCTGGGGCATCTTCGCCTACCAGTCCGTCGAGTCCCGCCAGCGCCGCGCCGCCCAGGCCATCGAACATGCCCTCCGCATCTCCCGCAAAGACCCGCCCTCCGGCCGCTGAATCTCGCTGTTGAAACTTTTTCCAGCCCGCCACCATTTTTGTGCGGCTTCGCCCCGCGGTTTGTCGTCTAATTGAATACGATGTCTGCCGCTGCCGCTATTCGCTCCATCTTCGCTCCCGGCTCCAATCTCGCCACCGCCAGCGCCGCAGATATCCTTGCGCGCGAGCAGAGCATCGCCATCGCCGACGGCCTCAAGCACCAGCAGGCCGGTCTCCTCGACGAGCTCATCGTCCGCTATCAGCACCGCCTCCTCCGCTATCTCGTCTTCCTCACCGGCAACCGCGAACAGGCAGAAGACCTCTTTCAGGAGGTCTGGATGCGTGTGCTCACCCGCGGCGCGCAGTTCAACGCCAAGGCCCGCTTTGAGACCTGGCTCTTCACCATCGCCCGCAACCTCGTCATCGATCAGAAGCGCAAGCGCATCCTCTCCAGCCTCGACGAGCTCTTTGAAGTCGGCGGCGATGACGACAAGCCTCTCGCCTTCGAAGTGGCCGACAAGCAGCCCAGCCCCTTTGACCGCTGCGCCAGCCAGGAAGACCGCGAGCGCGTCGCCGCTGCCCTCCTCCAGCTCGACACCCTCTACCGCGAGGTGCTCGTCCTCCGCTTCCAT
>JAJXXG010000705.1:1799-4758 GCA_021781255.1 Acidobacteriota bacterium | reverse complement strand
GCTTCGGCCCTGGACTCGATCGCCCTGTCACGGCGGATGGGATCAAACAGAGGCCACACCGCCTGAATGCCGACACCGATATTGTTGTAGCTGAAGTTGCGATAGTAGTTGCTATACCCGTTAAAAGGTGCGAACCGCGCATACTGGGCGGCCATGTTTACGGTCGGCCGGTAATTCTGATTCTTGTCGCCGATGGCGGTGTCGAAGCGAGATTTTGCCGTGGCAAAGGAGGCCTGAATGGCGGGCGAATCACCGTTGCGTTGCTTCAGCGTGTCAAAATCGAGCGCTGGCATGGGTGGCACCGAGGCCGAGGACGGATCGATGGTGTCCGGCGGGAGACCGGCCAGATCTCCAAGGTGGACACGCAGTTCATTGGCGTGATCTTCCATCTGCATCGCCTTCAACTGCAGCTCCGCCAGCGTCAGCCGGGCCCGGGTAAGATCCACGGGAGCCGCCAGACCCGCGGTTAACCGATCCTGCACGACCGACACCATACTGCCGCCGGCCTGGGCCGCTTCTTGCAGGGCACGCAACTGATCCAGCGTGGCATTCAATTCGATGTAGCTGCTGGCTGCATCCTGGATGATCTGTTGCCGAACGTCTTTTAGTGAAAGCGTGGCGGCCTTGAACCCCTGCGCCGCCGCCCGGATGTAATACTTTTGCGAAAAACTGAAGAGCAGCGAGCTCGAGTTGACGTTAAAGAGTGTCGGGTTGTCGAGCGGAAAGCCGTAGGAGTAGCCCAGGCCTGAGCCCAGCGAGAAATTTGGAATGTAGGCATCCCGCATCTCGAGCATCGTGGCGCGCGCATGCTGCTGTGCAGCCTCTGCGGTACGCACCGCCTGGCTGTTGCGCAGGGCCAGATCCACCACGCTGTAGAGAGAGATGGTGCCTGCGGGGGTCGCCTCATCCCCGGCTTTTGCGGCATTCAGAGGACCGGCTGGTGGCGTTGCTATGGCAACCCGAACCTGCGGCGTGGGCGCATCCGGAACTGAGGAAGCCCGCTGCGCATGGCCTAGCGCTGGAGACGCTGCCCACAGCAATGCGAAGAGTGGCAGGAGTGGCATTCGGGATCGGCAGAACGAAGAGTGAGAGCGGACCATGGGGCTACTCCGCGCGGCGCACGGCCAGCCCGGCGCGCAACGGGGTCCCATCGGGCGCAGACAGCGCTACCGTGTCGCCCTGAGTCAGCCCGGAGAGAATCTGCACCTCAGTCAGGTTCAGGCTGCCGATCTTCACCGGCGTGCGCCGCAGGTGGCCGTTCACCACCTGATACACATAGTTGCCGTCGTCATCCAGCTTCAGCGCTTCCCGGGGAACGAGCAGAACATTGTGAAGATCGAGCAGCGCCACCGTTATGGTGACGATTGTATTGGGCAGCAACTCTTCGTTGGCATCATCGACCGAGATCAGCGCCTCACCCACATTGCGCGTTCCATATCCAACGATCGTGGTTGGGGTCCGCATGACGTGGCCGTGCCACACGCGCCCCGGTTCTGCCTCCCATACAATGGTGACCGGCTGACCGATTTTCAACTTACCAATCTCAGGCTCATCGAAATAGGCGCGAATCTGCATCTCGCGAAGATTTGCCATCTGCAGCAGGCGATCGCCCGCCTGAACAAAATCCGTAGGCCGCACAAGGACGGAGTAGACCGTGCCGGCAAAGGGAGCGCGAACATTTTCGCGGTTCAGCACATCCAGTGAAGAGGAGTAGGCGGCCTTCGCGTCCGCCAGGTTCGCCTCCGCATGCTCCAGATCGATGGGAGAATAACTCTTCGACTGCTGTTGCAGCAGCGTCTGCAGACTTGAGTTTTCCGCCGCCAGTGTCTGTTGTGCATTCGCTACTTCGCTGGCCGATGCGGCGCCCTGCTTCTGCAGGCGCTCTAGCGTAGCCAGCGTGGTGGCTGCCTGATCGCGGGCGGCCCGGGTACGGGCGATATTTCCGGCGAGTGTGATCTGCTGCGACCGCGTCCCACCCTGCTGCAGCGCCTGCAGTTGTGCCTGGGCGCCACGTTCCGCTGCGCGCGCGCTGGCCACATTGGAGCTGGCCTGCGAGTCATCGAGGGTCAGCAGTAGCGTGCCCGCCGCCACTTTCTGCCCTTCGTGAACGTATACCGCCCGGACCGTTCCCTGCCGGGGACTGTAGGCGGCAAAATTATGGATCGGCTCCACTTTTCCGTTGGTGCTGACGGTACTGATCAGCTCCCCCGGGCCGGCGGCAGCCATGCGAACGGTGACAACGCTGCGCGTCATGTAGCGGGCCAGGACGACCGCCAGCAGCACGACCGCGGCCGTGATTGCCCAAAACCTGCGCTTTTTTCCTTGGGAGTGCTGGGACTGGTCAGGCATAAGACAGTTCGGGTGGTGCGCCGCTGAATGAGCCAGTATATAAGACGCGCGACCCATGCAAGCGGTTCACAAATATCGGCTTACTGCCACGGGTGTCCGGGCGGAGATGGATGCAGGGCTCAGGTGTCGCGCAAACTCCCGTACAATTTCAGTCTGTATGGCAATCGCTAAGAGTAAACCCGCGCCCCGTTATACCGAAGACCACGCTGAATCCGGTCTGGATTTTGATTTTCCGGACATTGAGACCTGGCCCAATCAATTTCCTTCTTATGAAATCGTCATCGACAGTCCGGAGTTCACCTCTGTGTGCCCGAAGACCGGCCTGCCCGACTTTGGCGTTCTTACGCTTCGCTACATGCCGGACAAGGAATGCCTCGAGCTGCGATCTTACAAGGAGTATCTTTTCAGCTACCGGCAGCTCGGCATCTTCCAGGAGAACATCGTCAATCAGGTGCTGGAGGATATCGTGAAGGCGGCCAAGCCGATCTGGGCAGAAATGCGGGGCGAGTTTCGTCCGCGCGGCGGCATCTCGACGACGATTGTGGCCCGCTGGCCGCGACCGCAGACCGCACGGGGCAAGAGAAAGCCGCGCTGAAGTCGGGACCGTTCG
>JAJXXG010000705.1:0-1789 GCA_021781255.1 Acidobacteriota bacterium | reverse complement strand
GGACCGGTAAGCGCGATGATCTGACGCCAGGCAATGCAGCCCGCCGCCGCCGGTGGAGGAGGCCAGAGCATGAAAAATCGCCGGGAATTTCTTCGGGGGGTTGCTGGTGCGGCGGGCGCTGCCGCGTTTGCCAGTCTGGCGGAGCTGCCCAGTCTGGCCGATACCCCCACGCGCCCCAACCTGGTCTGCATTCTGGGCGAGGGCCTGCGATGGGATGAGTCGTCAATCGCCGGCAATCCAATCCTGCACACGCCAAACATCGATCGCATCGGGCGGGAGGGCTGCCGCTTCCAGAATGCCTTTGTCGTCAACGCGCTGTGTTTGCCGTCCCGCGCGACGATTATGACCGGCCTCTATTCCCACACGACCGGTGCGGTGTCGAATGTTGCCGGAGTGATTCCATCGCAGGTTCCTCTCATCTCGGACTACCTGCACGACGCCGGCTACGAGACGGCGTTCATTGGGAAATCTCACATCGCCGGGGCGCTGACCGATCGCTACTGGGACTATTACTTCGGATTCCAGGGGCAGGCCGACTACTACCACCCGGTCGTGACCGAAGGCGTGAAGGGAAAGTATGGCGAGCCGAAGCTGTATGACGGTCAATATGTCGATGACCTGCTGACGCGCAAGACGCTCGCCTGGATGCGGCAGGAGCGGACGAAGCCTTTCTGCCTGTTTTTGTGGTTTTATGCGCCGCATGAGCCGTTCTACCGGCCGCCCGGCATGGATAACGACCTGAACGGCGTGAAGATTCCGACCCCCGCGACCTACTGGGAAAATTTGAAGGATTATCCCGGCCGGCCGCGCAGTGTGGCAGAGGCTGATAACAAAATTGGCACCTCGGAGGTTTTTACTGACGATCCCCGTTCCCTGGAAGAGGTGGTGAAGGACCATTATGTCGGCGTTATGAATAACGATGCCAACATTGGCGTGGTGCTGCGCGAACTGGAGCGGCAGAAGCAACTGGATAACACGGCGGTTCTGCTCAGCTCCGACCATGGTTTTTTTCTGGGTGAGCATCACTTCTACGACAAGCGGCTGATGTATGAGCCTTCCATCCGCGTGCCGATGATGCTGCGTTATCCGAAGCTGATACCGGCTGGCGAGACGCCGGACAAGATGGTATTGAACCTGGATATTGCGCCGACGATGCTGGACCTGGCGGGCATCCCTGTCCCGGCATCCATGCAGGGAAAGAGCATGCTTCCGCTGGCGGAGGGAAAGACCGTTCCCTGGCGAGCGGACTGGCTGTACGAATATTACGAGTATCCAGGCTTTGAAAACGTTCCCCCGTCCCGTGGCGTGCGCACGGAACGCTACAAGCTCATCCACTACTTTCTGACTGACGACTACGAGATGTTCGATCTGCAGACAGATCCGGATGAGGCGACGAATTTATACGGGAAACCCCAGTACGCCGAACTGGCGGCTACGCTGAAAAAGCGGCTGGCAGAGCTGCGCGCCGCGACCGGCGACCACTACGAGTACAAGCCTACGGGGCTGCCGATGCACCCGTATCTGCACCGGCGCGCGCTGCAGTGAGCTAATAGCGGACCGGCGCCGAAGCGCGCGCAGCATCGACAATGTGTCCGTGCTGCAGCTCAATGGTGCGGTCGGCCATGCGGGCCATGCCGGGGTCGTGCGTCACCATCAGGATGGTATGACCGGCCCGATGCAGTTCTCCCAGTAACCCGGTGACAATCTCCTGATTGGCTGCGTCCAGGTTACCGGTCGGCTCATCCGCCAGCAGCACCGGCGGCTGATTGATTAAAGCACGCGCGATGCA
>JAJXXG010000720.1 GCA_021781255.1 Acidobacteriota bacterium | reverse complement strand
CCGGTGTCGAGCCGGATCCGGCGACGCTGGCCGAGAAGATGGAGATGCCGGAGGACAAGATCCGCAAGATCATGAAGATCGCGAAGGAGCCGATCTCCATGGAAACGCCGATCGGTGACGACGAAGATTCGCATCTTGGGGATTTCGTCGAGGATACAAGCATCACAGCGCCGACTGACGCTGCGACGCTTGCCGGCCTCAAGAATGCGACGAGCGAGATTCTCAATACGCTGACGCCGCGCGAAGCAAAGGTCCTGCGGATGCGCTTTGGCATCGATATGAATACCGACCACACGCTGGAAGAGGTTGGCAAGCAGTTCGATGTGACGCGCGAACGCATCCGGCAGATCGAGGCCAAGGCACTGCGCAAACTGCGGCATCCGAGTCGCTCCGATCACCTCCGCAGTTTCCTGGACTGAAGGGACCTTCTCCTCCTCCCGTAAAAGGGGGAGGAGAAATGCTGTTGCCGGTGCCGGAACGGCAGATTCAGTTCGAATCTGGTCTTTCATCGTGATTCGGACGCGGCTCCTTTCCTCCATATCGATCAGCCGGGGTTTCTGTGTTCGGTTCCATGAGCAACGAATAGCGCCTTCGGCCAAAAACAACTGGCAAAGTGCTGATTCCTGGCATCCAATGCTGGTAGAATTGTCACCCATGGGCCTGTAGCTCAGTCGGTTAGAGCAGGGGACTCATCACAATGGTGCGCTCACATCGACAAGGTGTGAGATGAACGGGATGAATTCAGGGAAACCGTAGCAATTCGGTTGCCGGCAATCCTGAGCCAAGCCGGAGGTACACCGCCGGAAGGTGCAGAGACTACCTGAGGACTTGAGTGTCCTTAATAACAGGCTCGAGCGTCCCGCACCCTAACGACGCAAGAACGTCGCGGGTGATGAGATAGTCCACTCCTGTCGGAAACGGCGGGAATTAGTGAATCCCTTGGTCGAAGGTTCGAGTCCTTCCGGGCCCACCACTTTCACATCCTCAAAGCCAACAGCACACGACGCTGGGGCGATCGGGGCCGGGACTAATCCCAAGTCCGTCACCGTCCGGGCGACGATCTAGTGATCCTGCGCACGGGCGCAAGGGCATTCAAGGCGTATTCAAGCCACAAAGCGGTTTCCAAAAGCCAGTCATTTTTGGTACCCATTGGCGTAATCGGTGCTACAGACGGGAAGTGCAATACAACTTGCTTCGGCGCTCTCGCATTAGAGCAAAAACAACGACGGTCGCGCCACTATGCTGTTGTGTGGGACAGAGTCGCAGAATGTTATTTTTAAGGAATGCTTAAGAAAGTTTCTTTACACTGGGTTATTGCCAGTAAATGCGGAAATGCTTTTTTTAGAGGAGTACAGCATGAAACTCAAACGTCGTATGGTAGTTGTCGCCGTGGCCATGTTGCCCATCTTCGGCTGGGCGATTGCGGGCTATGGAAGCTCGCATGTTCCCACAAAGCTTGCAACGCACGCGAAGGTTACGCTTGCCCAGGCACGTGCCAAGGCATTGAAGGCCTTCCCGGGGGCCAAAATCGTCACTAAGGAGCTCGAGCAGGAGCATGGGGGAAGCGGGCTGCGCTATTCGTTTGACATGCGGCGCGGCAAGATCTGGCGCGAAGTGGGAATCGACGCCAATACCGGCACGGTGCTGCAAAATAGCAAGGAGTCGGCCAACCCCACGGATTAGCAAAGCCGTTAGCAATACGTGAATGCCCACTGCATCCAAAACAGCAGTCAAACAACTCAATTCCTTTCCAACACTTAATATTTCACGACTCCTTTCGTGGTCTGCCAATCCTGCCGCGGATTTTCACTCAGGAGTGACGACAAGGAATCGATATATTTGAACCGAGATGTGGCCTGGCCAAATAAATTAGATCTCCTGGCAGGACAGGTGACTAAATCAATGCCGGTGGGTCAGCGGAGCGCGCCAATCCTCGGTCCAAGCTGGACGCAACTCACTACAGCAAGGACGCATCGTTAGCTCGCAGGAAGAGCCGCTTCCGTGGGGCGCAGTGGTGCTCTCACGGGAGTTTTCCCAGCCACTGGGACAGGTCGCGCAATGTCTCTGCTACACAGTTGGCAGCGAGACGAAGGACTTGCGCCCGGGTGAATGCATGGTGACTCCGTGCGGCGCGGCGCATGGATTCAGCAATCCGCATTCCCTGGTGGCACGCGCGCCTGTGATTCTCACTCCGGATACAATCGCGCCGCAGTACTTTCGCGATGTTGGCGCGATCGTCAATGCCGGCGGGCCAACGGATCGGCAGAGACTCGTGGGCGTGATGCAGAAGTACGGCCTCGCGCCGGTGGCATCTCCCGTTGCAGGATGAAACGGTAACAGTTTGCACGTCGGCCATGTCCCGTGCATCGCAAGATGATCCAAGGCGCAAAAGCCCCCTGTGCCCGAGCGCTCGGCGGTAAAAAGAACCGTCCCGAAGCGGACCTTTGAAATCCGCCTGACGCAATTCAGGCTGTCCGGTGTGCGGAGGGTTTCAATGACGACTTTAAGTGGGAAGTGGCCGGATTTCGCGCAAACCTCAAAGGGCGCCGCTTCGGCCACGCTGTGCACGTCGGCCATTCGGGAGTTAGCAGCGCAAATCAGCCCCTCTGGTGGCAAAACTCGCAGAAAGACGAAGGACAGCAGTTGGCCGCGGGCGCACGCTGACGTATCCTCACTCTAAGCGGTCAACCGGAACCAGATGCGCTGTGCCAAGGCTCGACCAGTGGCGGCGTAACCCGATGCGCGCAACCGATAAAAAATTCCTCAGCGAAAGGACGATCCACTTTGCCTTTCGGGTGACCCTCTGGGTCAAAGGCCTTTTTGCGCTCACGGAAATTGCAGGCGGCGCGACCGCCTTCTTTATCAGGCGGCAATTCCTCGTCGGCTTCGCGAGCGCGATCACTCAGGGGGAGCTCGCCGAAGACCCGCACGATCTGGTCGCGCATTTCCTACTTCACTCCGCGGAACACCTGTCGATCAGCGCACAGAAATTCACGGCGTACTATCTCTTAAGCCACGGCCTTGTGAAGCTCTGGCTCATAATCGGACTCCTGCGGGAGCGGCTTTGGTACTACCCCACGGCGCTCGTCGTCTTCGGCCTCTTCATTCTGTATCAGCTATACCGCTTCGACTCGACTCAGTCCCTGTGGCTCCTCCTTATCACCGCGGTCGATCTTGTGGTCATCGTTCTCACGTGGCACGAGTACCGTTATCTCGGCCGGACGCTTGCTCGTCCGGGATAGGAACTCCCTAAGGAGAAACGGCGAGAAGCCGGGGAAACAAAAAAATCCGGCCGGCCGCGCGATTGCTGGTTGTGGTCGGTGCCATCATTCGCTGCAGACAAAGGCGATAATCGCTCAGATGCAGTGCTGCAGCAATGTCCACAGTCTGAGGGCGATACCGGTGATTCCACTGAGCCAACGTCACAAGCGTCAAATGCCGGATCGTTCGCTTCGGCGCTTTGACCCGTTTGTGTCCGGCCAGTCCGGATATACTGACAAAAAAGTAATGCGACATCCATGAATCGCCTTCTTCAGCCCTTCGTTCTTGCTGTCACGGTTCTCGTTGCAGGGGCATACCTCTACGTCGCTTTGCGACTTGCCTCAGGGCCGTGGGGACGCATCGCGCTTGCGATTCCTTTTGTGTTCGTGTGGATCGTGCCGGTAATCTACTGGACCCGCCGGCGCGACGGCAAGGACACGTGGCTCGACGAGGCCGCACATCAGGCAAGCTATCTCTCGATGGCGTGGGTCAGTTTCATCCTCGTCGGTACGCTCTCGCGCGATCTCGCGCTCCTCATTACAGACGCTCTGTCGTTCGGTGAGGCGCACATGATCGTGGTGCAGGATGGCATTCCGGTGGTGTTCGCGGCCTCGTTCCTCGCCATGGCGGTCGGCGCGCTGACGGCATCGCGCGGACCACGCGTGGAGGAAGTCGTGGTGCGGGTGCCAGCGCTGCATCCCGACCTCAACGGCTTTCGGATTGCGCAGATCTCCGACCTGCACGTTGGCCGCAATATCCGACGCGCCTACGTCGAGCGCGTCGTCGAGCGTGTGCGGACCCTCGCGCCGGATTTCGTTGCTCTCACGGGGGACATGGTCGACGGCGCAGTCGAACGCCTTGCGCAGGATGTAGCGCCACTCGCCGCGCTCGTGGTGAACTATCCGGTTTTCTTCGTCCTCGGCAATCACGACTGCTACTCGGGGGCGCGCGAATGGATCTCGCACTTTGCGCGTATGGGCGCACGCGTGCTGCTGAACGAACACACCGTGTTTCGCAAAGGTGTCGCCACAGTCATCGTGGGCGGTGTTGTTGATCCGGCCTTTGCGGATGCGCGGCCTGAAATCTCGCTGGAAAACGCGCCGAATGCCGACTTTCGCGTCCTTCTCGCCCACAATCCGAAGTTCGCCCCGCTCGGGGCGCAGGCCGGCTTCGATCTGCAGCTCTCGGGGCACACCCACGGCGGGCAGTTCTTTCCCTGGACCCTGGCTGTGCGGCTCGTGCATGCGCGGCACGTTGCCGGGCTCTCGCGCGAGAAAGACATGTGGGTCTACGTAAGCGCCGGCACCGGAACCTGGGGGCCCCCGGTGCGTTTCGGCACAAGCCCGGAGATCACGCTAATTAGGCTCATGCCGGCCTGAGAAGGAACTGCGGCTGTTTCGCCCGGGCGGTGTTTTCGGGCGCGGCCAAAGTGTCGACATCCGCCTAAGGCAGCCCTGGAATTTCGGCACCGCCGCCGCGCTTTCGCCGGAAGGCACGATG
>JAJXXG010000939.1 GCA_021781255.1 Acidobacteriota bacterium | reverse complement strand
GTCGGGGCGTTGCTCCGTCAGGCGCGCTCAGGCGCCCAGCGGAAGCACCGGCATGCCGTTGACCAGGAACTGCGTGCTCGACACAATAACCTTGTCGCCCTCATGGAGCCCTGAAGAAATGGAATACGTGTTGCCCACCGTTTCACCCAGCGTAACCGGGACCTGGCGAGCCACAGGGTGCCCATTCTCCTGCTGCACAACATACACAAATGTCTGCCCGCCCAACCGTGTCACCGCAAGCACAGGAACGACCGCCATCGGAGCCGTGCTCCAGATCACGCGCGCTTTCACCAGTTGCGCATTGCGCACAATTTCAGGCGTGGCGTGCACCGGGGCCTTCACCAGAATTCCCTGCAGCGTCGGGTCCACCTGCGGCGAGACAAAATCGATCTTCGTCCGCTCCAGCAGCTTCCCGCTCGTGTCGGATAAATCCACCTCCAGCCCCAGTCCAACCTGGCTAGAGCGGTCAGTCGGCACATAGATGTAGGCTTCAAGATCCCCAATCTCATCCACCGTGGTCAGCATCGTGCTCGACGACACGTAGTCGCCGACATGCACCGGGATATCGCCCACTACGCCGTCAAACGGCGCGCGAATCGTGTAGTAAGCCAGTTGCTCTTCCTGCGTCTTCCGCAGCGCCACCGCCGACTCGTAATCCGCCTTCGTGTTGTTGTAGGACTGCTGCGACTGGTCGTACGCGTCACGGCTGGTCACGCCAGCGTCAAACAGCTTGCGTTGCCGCTCCAGCTCAATTGTGTTGAAGTCAAAGAGCGCCTTCTTCTGCTGTTCCGTCGCGCGCTGCGCCTGCACCGTGGCCAACTGCGGCTGCGCATCAATCTCCATCAGCGCGTGGCCCGCCTTGACGTGATCGCCGGACCGCGCCAGAATCTGCAAAAGACGCCCGCTCACCTGCGGTTGCAGGGTTGCCGAACGGCGCGACTTGATCGTGGCAACGTACTCGCTGCTCTGCGCCACCGGCGCAAGAGCCACGGTCACCGTCTTCACCGGCATGGCCTGCATGCCCGCCGTTGGCGGCGCCTGCTTCTGCTGGCAGCCGCTGGCCGCAAGTCCAACAATCACCGCACAACCCAAACTGAAAATGCGCTTCAACGCAGTAGTCCTCACTTGCCCTTCTTCCCAAACCCGCTTTTGCCTGATGGCCCGGCTCTCGCCGGATTGGCCGCGATCCCCGATTCCCTATCCGCCGGCCATGATGCGCCTCACGTCTGCGCACATCTGCGGATAAGGCTCGTCTCGTCTGCACGTTAGCTGCCGGCAGACGGCCAGGCGATGAAAATCGCGCGTTTCTTTATCTGACGACCGATGCTATGTCATTGTCGCAAAAAATCTTCACGCAGCGCACACCCCCGGCAAAAACGATTCAGCAAGCGCAGCCCGCAAGGCGCCGGACCGTCTCGTTTTGGGCCGCGCAGGTGCCCCAAATCATCGGCCCGACCCCAAAGCCCATTGGCCCCGAAGCCGTGCGCCAGCCGCGGCACAGCGGCAAACAAGCAGCACGCAAGCCCGCGCCGCCTCCCAACCGCCGACGCGTTGCACCCACCCTGCGCGCAGGCGCACTGCACCCCAGAGCGCCTTTTTTTGACACGCCCCTCACGAGTTGGTAGCCTTCATATGGGCGCATGTGGCCGACACCGGCCGCCCTTGGCCCTAGCAGCGTCCCCGTCGTCTAGCCCGGCCTAGGACACCGCCCTTTCACGGCGATAACACGGGTTCAAATCCCGTCGGGGACGCCAATCAAATCAATAACTTAAATAAATTCTGAGCGGCCTTCCCGAAAGCCGGGAACGCTGCGGGGACTAACGCCAAGGCACTCTGTCCCCACCATTCCTCAAAAGCGTTATTTCGGCTCCGGTAGGACACAGGCAAACACACCATCCAATTTGTTCACGGCAGACACCTTGTATGCGGGCGAAAACCGGCAGCAGTGATGCCTCGGTGAGTGGTAAGGCCTGTTGGCAACAGTTCACGCCAAGTCGTGGAGGAATTCCTCCTCCGTGTTTGAATTCACGATACATTTCCGCAGAGGTAGGCTGACTCAGCGATTCAGCATCATCCCCATATACTGCTTGGCTATACTCAAATGAAGTGTCTTAAAATTATAAAGAAAGAACACATCCCATCCGCGGTCTGGGGAAAACCACTGTGCACTCCTTTCCAGATGACTGAAGGGCGATTCCAAGATCTTTGGGGTAAAGAATCTCGGCGCGTGTTGCCGTAGAGATACGAACTTCCGCATCCCCGTCGATTCGCCACACCGCGAGAAAGGAGCGTTTCGGCGATCGTATGCCGAGAGCGATGGGCTTCACGGCGTTTGTGACATCGGGCATGCCGAGTGGATAAAACGGCACCGCATCCGGAATGTGTTCGCGGATGATCTCCTTGTAGACGCGGATGCCTTCTTTTACCTGAGACGCAGCCGGCGCATCGAGGCGTGCCAGATGCCCGCTCTGATGGATGCGCAGAAGCATGGCCGACACCATGTTGAAGCTCGCCTGATCTGCATCTGCCCCTTGACGAGGATAGGACCAAACGGCAAGTTGGGAGGGGACTACTCCTGCGGATGCGCCTGTCGCGATGGCCGGAAGACGGAGATATTCTTCCTGATCGGTGCAGGACTGGAGCTGCGTGTGTGAGAGCATGCCGTAATCCATCCGACCGCCCCCGCTTCCGCAGTTTTCGATGACGAGTTCCGGATAGCGATCGAGAAGACCATCGAGCCAGCTGAGAACAGCGCGGTTGTGTTCGAGCAGACCCTGGCCCAGACTGTCGGAATTCTGGCTGGTGCCTTCAAGCGTGTCGGTGTTGTAGTCCATCTTGATGTAGCCGACGCCGTATTCGGTCACCAGCCTTTCGACGACACGATTGAGATAGCTGCGCACTTCGGGGTTACGAAAGTCGAGAAGAAGACGGGAGTTCTTTATGACTCGCCTGCCGTGCCGCATGAAAAACCATGTATCGGGCTTCTCCGCAAGGGTGGAGTGCTTGCCTGCTACTTCCGGCTCCAGCCACAGACCCGGAACCATTCCCTTTTCGCGAATCTTATCGAGCACAGAGCGGATGCCGTGCGGCCATCGCGTCTTCGATGGCTGCCAGGCCCCGACTGTCGATGACCAGTCCTCGTTTCGCTCTGCGTACCATCCGGCATCGATCACAAAATACTCGCAACCAGCTGCAGCGGCAGCATCGATGAGAGGCAGCTCCTTCTCTTCGCTTGGATCGCCCCAAAGGCAATTCATGTAGTCGTTGAAGATGACGGGACAAGTGAGGCGCTGGGCCGGACGCTTCCGCACGCAGGTCTGCTCTCTGTATCTGGTCAGCTCCTGCACGGCCTCCTGGAATCCGCCCCGGACGCAGCCGATCGCAACAGGGACCGTCTTGTAGGTCTTGCCGGGTTCCAGATTTTTCCACGCCTGGGAGTGGAGTTGATCGGGGCCTCCAAGATAGGCATAAACGTCGGAGGCGCGAATGCCTCTCTCCGCAAAATTCGATACTTCCCAGTACCACGACCCATTGTGTTCGATCTGCCAAAACCACGCAACGCCGAGTCTGGCGTTTTCGACGATTGCCATGGGAAGGTACTTTTCCGTGGACCAGCTTCCGACGCTCGCGACCGACGCCTGCGACCAGCTTGTGCGCAGGTTCTCCACGAAGCCAAGCTCCGATGGCCGAAAACTATGCCACTGTCCTTCCGCCATCCAACTGTTGTAAGCGAGCCAGACTTGCAGTTCGCGATCATAGTGGACTGGATCAGCCAGGGCGTGGAGCATGGCCGAACTGAGGTATTCGATTCCGACCGTCCCTTTGCCTGTATTGCTGATCTGAACATGACGCCGCACGACCGACAGACCTTCGAATGCTTCGTAGTGGGATTCAATATCCAGATGCAGGTCGGAATCCGTCTGCCGCAACACCAGAGTCTTCCCTCGCTCGCTTTGCTGTTCGTCTTTTGCGACAAACTTCAGGCGTTGCCCGGGCGATCCTGCGGACTGCTTCATTCCGGAATCTGGCGAATCTTCTCCGCTGCATAGAAGCGCTGATTCTACGCCCGCCCACTCTAAGGATTCGTTAGGAGGCTCGACACCAACGGGCAGGAATAGATGTTGTCTGAGCCGCCCTTCCACAACGGAAAACTCGAACTGCAGATGACCGGTATTCCATGACAATCGATCCGCGGATTCCGGTCCCGTAGCGGTGCCGGATGCGGAGGTGGAAAGCACGGCGCCGACACCTGCGGCGCCCGACGAAATGAGAAACGTGCGACGATTCATGAGTTCATCCGCGTGAAAGAAAAGAACAAGATTCGTATGCTCTTACGACAGACTTAGTTTGAGAGCCGCTGCGTAGTCCACCTTCGGGCGATAGTTCTTGGGAAGTGCCACGCGAAGAGTGTCTGGGGTCTGTTGCCAGTCAACGCTTGCGCTGGTTCCCAGCAGCTCAACGCGCGCGATCTTGCCCGGGCTGGTCGCCGCTGACAATCCCAGCGAACGTATGAGAATGGGCTCCGCGGGCCAACCAAGCACAATGGCATAGACAACGTTGTTCGCCTTGTTGCGAGTAAAGCGAATGTCTTTTTCGCCCAGCTTATTGACGCTCTCGCCCTGGAACGAACCGGCTTTGACCATGTTGGGGCCTTCCCCGGAGATCTTCCACGGCCGCGTCTCATAGATGGCTTCGCCGTTGACCTCCATCCACGAGGTTATGCCATCGAGCACTGCGATCTCTTTGCTGTCGATCGTTCCGT
>JAJXXG010001173.1 GCA_021781255.1 Acidobacteriota bacterium | reverse complement strand
CGCGGAATCACGCGCCGCGCGCCATCGCGCGAGTCGCGCACGGTGAGCGTATTGCGCGGGTCGTCCGGCGCCGCCGCCGGATATTCGCTGCCGCCCATATTGCCCAGGATGAGATGCCCGAGCGGTATCTCCGGCATGACGCGGGGCGGCGTGAGGTCGCCGCGCAACAGGCCGGTGATTGTCTTGCCGTGATCGCGGGCGATGGGTGCGAACAGCTTCAGAGCATTCGGTCCCACCGCATCGTACTGCCAGCCGACACTGGCGATGGTGTAGCCGTTGCGCAGCAGCCAGGCATCGCCCGCATCGTGCGCCAGGTCCCAGTCGCCGCGATCCACGAGCGTAAGAAAGCCGCTGTGCCCGCGATTGGGCACTTCCAGAATCATGGATCCGTTGCCCTTCTTCTCGTCCTTTGGTCGAACGACGATGAAGTCCGAGGAGAAGGCGACCTCGCCGTTCTGCAGATTCACGGCGTTCCGCAGATCCACAATCGGCTGATTGTGCGGGTTGGCGATGGGCAGCGAGAAGTAGACGCGGCCCGTGATGCGCTCATACGCGCCGGCGCTGCCAAAGGCTCTGCCGCCCAGGACATCGGTGCGCGAAGAAACCTGCACCCGAACCACGCGGGCCGAGAGGGGGACCGTGGAAAGCAAGAGGAGAAGCAGAGCGGCCGAAAGGCGGCGAAGCAGGCGCATGCGAGGAACTATAGCACGCAGGCACACCCGCTCTGATGCCGGGTGCGCCTGCGCGCTGCGCTAACTTACGGTGATACGAAGACCGGAAGCGCGTGGAACCACCACCGTGCACTTGCCCTGCCGCAGGGCCAGCGGCTTGGACGACGTGATGTGCGCCTCGCGGCTGTCGAGCGCCGGAGCATGCAGCGCCTCAGTGGCCGCGCTGCCGTGCCTGCCGCTGCCGAAGTCCAGGGTCAGCTCCAGATCCTTCGCGGCATCCTTGTTGAGCACGATCACCGAGGTGTGGCCGTTCTCCAGCCGCGCGGCATAGGCGGTTGCATCCACGCCCGCGGCCTGCAGCGGAGAGGTGAGGTCGGCCTTGAGCAAGGTGCCGCCGCTGAGCGCCCCGGCAAACATGAGCCCATAGGCCACCGGCATTCTGCGGTACTCCGACCCGAAGGTGCCGATGGGCGTGTAGAAGGGATGCGGATGCGTGGCGATCTGCTCCGCGGTCTCGCCCTGCTGTTGCAGCAGCACGTCGCCGGGCAGGAAGCCGCCCACCGAGTTGGCCACCGACTTGCCGGTGCCGCCGTGCAGGTTTACGCCGGAGTAGTTATTGCTGGCCAGCAGCAGCGAGTAGTCCGCGGACCAAAGCGCCGCGGCAAAGACGTCCGACACACCCGGCTTGCCGCCGCGATAGCAGGTATTGCCCTCCGTCATGCGGACACGCGCGCCCACCTTGCCCGCAGCTGCGGTGGCGAGATCGGCGGTCTTCTGCACCCGGACCATCGTTGCGGGCTTGAGCAGGTTGGGGATGTTGACCTCGGGGTTGGTAGCGGGACCGCCAAAGTAGTAGTGATGCGTGAGCGTGGTGACGTGCGGCGGATTCTGGATGGAGGGCCACAGCTCTGCAATCTGCGTCAGCCACGCCACGTTGGCGGCCACGTCCGGTAATCCGAAGCGGGCCTGCGGCACATGGGCAGTGATGGCGCGGGCCATCGCGAGCCACTCGTCGAGATACGTCTTTGCCGACCACGTCCTGGGATCGCGCAGGTGACGATCAAACATGTCCACTTCATTGCCGATCTGGAAGTACTGCAGGCTGTCGCCAAGCGTCTTGGCCACAAACTCGGCCTCCTCGGCGGCTCGCTCGGGCGTGTTGGTCCCCATGCCGATGCCGTAGAGGCAGGTCCAGCCGGTGGCCTTCAAAAACTCTGCCAGATTGCGCACGGACTCCTGCGTAACGGCGTAATACTGCGCGCGGGGCTCCCCCGCCACTTCGCGGGTTTTTGGGTGCTCGGGCTCAGGCGAGGCAAGCGTGGGCCGCCAGTAGGCAAACTCGCTGGTGTTGCCGCCGAGGCGCAGAACACCATGCGACGACAGCGCACGGAACTCGCGGATCAGACCGGTGTTCCGGCTGGAGAAGAAGCTGGGATCTGCGAGTTGCTGCACTTCATAAGACAGGCCGACAAAGTCCGCAGGCATGTGCGGACCCGCAGCCTCAGCAGGAATGGCAAGCGTGACGCTGGCCTTTGTTTGGTCTTGTGCGGGAAGGCGAGTAGCGGCAACCGCAAGGGCGGAGGTGGCGAGGAATCTGCGTCGGCTGATCGTGGTCATGGCAACAATCGAAGGACCGGTTGGATTAAGCTCCAAATGCACACACAGTATAGAACCGCGCGGGCGGCAGGCGTCGGACGGGGCTGCCTTGCACCGCAATCCCTCAGGTCGGTATCGTTTGGAGAGCAACTGACCAAATAGCAGGAACGCATCGATGGATGTTTTGGAACAGCTTTTTGAGCAGCACTTCCACGCCGCCGCACAGGAGACGCGCCCGGTGCAGGGCCAGCTCGGCGGATCGGGACGCGCCATTCTGCGCCTGACCGGCGGAGGCCACAGCGCCATCGGCATTGTGAACCCGGTGCGCGAGGAGAATGTGGCGTTTCTGGAGTTCTCGCGCCATTTTCGGCGGCACGGGCTGCCGGTTCCAGAGATCTATGCGGAGAACCTGAGCGAGGGCGCATACCTGGAAGAGGACCTGGGCGACATGACGCTCTTCCAGTTCCTCAGCAGCCATCGCACGGGCGAGACTATTGCGCCCGAGGTGGTGGAGGCGTATCGCAACGTGATTGCCACGCTGCCGCGATTCCAGGTGGAGGCAGGCCGCGACCTGAATTACAAGGTCTGCTATCCGCGCGCCAGCTTCGACCGCCAGTCCATTGCCTGGGATCTGAATTACTTCAAATACTATTTTCTGCGGCTGGCGGGAGTTCCCTTTCATGAGCAGGCGCTGGAAGATGACTTTGGCCGGCTGACGAAGTTCCTGCTCAGCGCCAACCACGACTACTTTCTGTATCGCGACTTTCAGTCCCGCAACGTGATGCTGCGCGACGGGCAGCCGTATTTCCTGGATTATCAGGGAGGCCGCAAGGGCGCGCTGCAGTACGATGTGGCGTCGCTGCTGTTTGACGGCAAGGCCGACCTGCCGCCGGAGTTGCGGCAGGAGTTGCTGGACCACTATCTCGACTGCCTCGGCAACTATCTGCCCGTGGATCGCGATGCCTTCCTGCATCACTACTATGCCTATGTTTATGTGCGGATTCTGCAGGCGCTGGGCGCGTATGGCTTCCGGGGCTTTTACGAGCGCAAGGCGCACTTTCTGCAGAGCGTTCCCTACGCGCTGAAGAACCTGCGCTGGCTGGCGCATCATGTGCAGTTGCCCGTGGCATTGCCCGCGCTGATGGATGCGATGCAGGGGATGCTTGCCTCAGAGAAGTTGCAGGGGCTGGCGACCGCGGCAACGGACCTGACGGTGCGAATCTTCAGTTTTTCGTTTCATCGCGAGATGCCCGTTGACGACTCCGGCAATGGCGGAGGGTTTGTGTTCGATGCGCGCAGTCTTCCGAACCCGGGACGCGAGGAGCGCTTTCGAGCGCTGACGGGCAAGGATGCGTCGGTGATGGACTATCTGACGCAGCAGGAGAGCGTGCATCAGTTTCTGGCCAGCGCGGAGTCGCTGGTGGATGCGAGCGTAAACGCGTATCAGCGCCGCGGCTTCAAGGACCTGATGGTCTCGTTTGGCTGCACTGGCGGGCAGCATCGCTCGGTGTTTCTGGCAGAGCAGATGGCCAGGCATCTGCGCGCCAACAACGGCGTTCAGGTGGTGGTGCGACACATCGAGCTGGAGAAGATGGGCCGATGAAGGCGATGATTCTTGCCGCCGGGCTGGGGACGCGTCTGCGGCCGCTGACGGACGATCGCCCCAAGGCGCTGGTGGAGGTGGCCGGACACACGCTGCTGGAGAGGACGCTGCAACGGCTGCGCTCGTTCGGCGTTCGCGAGGTCATCGTGAATGCGCATCACTTTGCGGATCGCATGACGGAATATCTGCGGGCGAACGATAACTTCGGCATGCGCATTGCCATCTCGCGCGAAGAGGAACTGCTCGACACAGGCGGCGGGTTGAAAAAGGCCGCGTCTTTTTTTCTTGAGAGCGCGGACCGCGACGAGCCATTCCTGGTGCACAACGTGGACGTGCTGAGCACCGTGGATCTGGCGCGCATGGTTGCATTCCACGGGGAGCGGAATGCGCTGGCCACGCTTGCCGTGCAGGACCGCGCGACCTCGCGCTATCTGCTTTTTGATGGCGAGGGACAACTGTGCGGCCGTCGCGCCGGAGAGCAGGGCGAGCCGGAATGGGCGCGGCCTTCCGCAGTAGCGCAGGCGCGTGCCTTCTGCGGCATTCATGTTCTTTCGCCGCGCATCTTTGCGGCGATGCGCGAAGAGGGCGCGTTCTCCATCATCAACGCGTATCTGCGTCTGGCCTCGCTGGGAGAAAAGATTGTCGGCTTCCCCGCGGATGCGTACTACTGGCGCGACCTGGGCCGGCCGGAGAGCATTGCGCAGGCCGCACGCGATATCGACGCCGGGCTCTATCCGGCGCTGCAGGCATGAGTGCCGGACCAACGATTCTGCAGGATTGCTAGAGCCGCCGCTTGGCTTCCAGCACGCGCTCCAGCGCCTCATCCGCGGTGGCACCGGTAGCGGAGAGGTGGCCCATTTTGCGGCCCGCGCGCGGCGAGTGTTTCTCATAGAGATG
>JAJXXG010000130.1 GCA_021781255.1 Acidobacteriota bacterium | reverse complement strand
GTGGAAGATTTTGTAATTCCCCCCAAAGAGGAGATACAAGGAATGTCTCATCCCGGAGCGCGCAACCTCGTGGTGTGGGCGGCGGTAATGGCGGCAGCAATGCCCGGTGCAACCGCGTTCGCCCAGCAGCAGAATTTGGTGCCAAGCGGTCCAGCGCCGGTACTGATGACGGTCAGCGAAACCCTGCAGCCTGGCGCGGAGGCCGCTCACGCCAAGCTGGAAGCTGACTATGCCGCGGCACTCGATGCCGGCAAGGGCAACCAGTTCTACCTTGGCATGGGAGCCATCACCGGCACGCCGCAGATCATGTTCCTCTCCGGCTATGCCTCTCTTCAGGAGATGGCCGATGTGCACGATCAGGACGAGACCACGCTGGGCGAGACTCTGGCCAACCTCGATGAGCAGCACAGCGCCACCCTTACGGGGATGGACACCGCCATCTGGCGCCTCCGTCCGGACCTGAGCAATCCCAATCCAGCCAACCTGGCTACGATGCGTTACATCGATCTGATCCATATTCATGTCAAGCTCGGCCATAGTGCCGAATTTGCCGACATCTTCAAGACCTACAAGGAAGGTTGGATGAAGGCGGATCCCAACTTTCACTTTTCCCTCTACCAGCAGGTTCTTGGCGCGGCGAAGGACGACTCCTACATGCTCGTCATCTCCGTCAAATCGCTGGCGGACCTCGATAAACACTATTCGCTGGTGCCCGCCTACAGAACCAGTCTCGATGAAGCTGCGCGCAAACGCATGCTCGATTTCGAGAGCGCCAACTACGACGGCATTGAATCGAACCTGTTCGTCTTTACCCCCAGCATGAGCCGCCTGCCGCAGAGCTGGAGGAAACAGGATCCGGATTTCTGGAATCCGAAACCCTCCGCCCCCGTCCCGGCGAAGAAGGCTGATACAACAAAAAAGTAGATCAACGGATCCCATGGCCGGCGTCGAAATCCGATTGGACGCTTGCTGATAACCATGGAGGAGGAAACCATGCGTCTTAGATATCTGACCTTGCTCGCGATCCTTGCATGTATCCTGATGCCGGCGCCTGCTGCCCACGCGCAGATTTCATTTGGAGTCCAGATCGGCGGCGGCTATCCCGACGTGCCGCCTCCGGCGCCTGACTGCCAATATGGCTACTATTCATATGCGCCTTATGCCTGTGCGCCCTACGGCTACTATGGGCCGCAGTGGTTCAACAGCGGCGTCTTCATCGGCGCCGGTCCCTGGTACCACGAGGGCTGGGGTTATGGAGACGGTTGGGGCCACGATGGCGGCGGTTGGGGCCATGATGGTGGTGGCTGGGGCCATGACGGCGGCGGCTGGGGTCACGACCGCGGTGGTTGGGGCGGCGGACGCGGCTACGTCGGCGGCGGCTTCCACGGCGGTGGCGGCGGCTTTCACGGTGGCGGCTTCCATGGCGGTGGCTTCCACGGCGGCGGACGTCACTGAGCTTCCCGCCTGCACCGCGTTACGGCGTTCCATCGGTGTGGACCGTTGTCCCTCGCGGAGGCAGGCATTGGTTCGGGCGGAGCAGGCGCCGGCAATCGGGTCAGGTTTCCAGGTCACCGCTGCGGCTGGCCGCAGCGGTGCATGACCGCCCCGCATCTCCCGGCGGCCTGCGCTTCACCCTCTGCCTGTCCTTCCTGCCGCGCACACAGCCAGCCCCTGCGCAACCGACGTGAACTCGTTTCCGCCCTGGAGACGCTCATGGCCGAATCGCCTGCTGAAGATGCGCCGCACCGCGGGAACAAAGGAACTGCCGCCGGTCAGGAAGACGCGATCGACATCCTTCGGTTGAACCCCGGTACTCTGCAGGAGCGCATCGACACTGTGCTCGATCGTGGCCAGTTCCTCCACAATCCAGCGCTCAAACTCGGCTCTCGCGATCGGGATGCGCAGCTCGATGGTTGATGCGCCGGCGCCGCCGTCGCGAAACGTGAACTCCGTGTGCTCGCGTTGCGACAGCTCGAATTTGGTCTTCTGCACCGCCTGATGCAGTTGGTACCCCAGGTCGCCTTCAATGACCGCAATCAGCGCTTCGATCTTTTCCGGCTCCAGCGCCCGCACCCGTGCGCCCTTCAGAATCTCGCGGACGTTATTCGTGCGCAGGAACGAAAGATAGTGCCAGTGCTCCAGGTGCGCATAGATCCACGCCGGAACCGCGGGCAGAATCTTGTCGAGCGATCGCGCTTCCGAGTTCGATCCCAGGGCCGGCGACACCAGCCTGCGGACGATCCGCGCGTCGAACGCGTCCCCGGCCAGCCCCACCCCGGTGTTGCCTAGCAAATCCTCGGGCCGTCGGCCGCGCCGGCGCACCTCCGGACCAACGCGCAAGAGCGAAAAATCACTCGTGCCTCCGCCGAAATCGCCAATCAGAATCAGTTCCTCCCGCTCCAGTCTGGCTTCGTAGGCAAACGCCGCCGCCAGCGGCTCAAGCTCGAACTCCACCTCCTCGAATCCTGCGGCGATAAAGGCCTCGCGCAGGCGTCGCACCGCGAATTCGTCTTCTTCCTCCGATTCGGCTCCAACAAAACGGACTGGCCGGCCGATCGTCGCTCTCCGCACCGGGCGCATGAACTGATCCTCGGCCTGTTTGCGAAGATCGCTGGCGATGCGCGTAATCAACTCCTCCAGCCGGTGCCGGCGGCCAAAAATCTCGGTGCCCGTCAGCGCGCGGCTCGACAGGTGCGATTTCAGCGACTGGATCAGCCGTCCCTTCTCTTCCGCGTCCAGGTAGCGCTCGATCGCCTCCTGCCCGGTGCACCCATGCACGCGCCGCTGACCGCCCGCGCTCTTCCACTGCTCGAAGTAAAGCACCGACCGGCACACAGGAATCGCTTCGCCGCGAAACCGGAAATGCGCCAGACGAACGTCCCCGCCCGGCTGCAGCATCGCAACCGCACTGTTCGTGGTTCCAAAATCGATCCCAAAGTATGCCTGCTCGCCTGCGCTCATCTCTCTATTATTCCAGCCCTTCGGCTCGCGCCTGCCGCCCGCGGCAACCTCGGACGCAGCCTCGCCGCACAGCCTCGTTGCGCAGACTCGACCGCGCAGCTCATCCGCGCCGTCGCCGGCCATAGTCTCCATCGGGTAAGAATCGGTATCGTTGCCCAACCGCGGCCGGCAGCCGTCCTCGCGCACCGCCTGCGGGCGGCGTTTTGTGCCCGCGCCGCGGTAGTCGATCGGTGTGTCCCTGGGAATATGGACAGCCAATTCGGGACACTGCCCATGGCGCGGCCACGGCCTCCCGTGCGCCCGTTTGTGCGAAAATGAAGGCAATGGCGATGACCAGTTCTTCCTCCGCAGCCGTTCCCGAGCCGGCCTCCATCACTCCGCAGTTGCTGGCACAGCACGGCATCACCGCGGAGGAGTACGAGCGCATTCTTGCCGCCCTCGGCCGCACGCCCTCGCTCACTGAGCTCGGTATCTACAGCGTCATGTGGAGCGAGCATTGCTCCTACAAATCCAGCCGCGTCCACCTCAAGCGACTCCCCACCCAAAGCGATCGCGTCGTCCAGGGACCGGGTGAGAACGCCGGCATCATCGACGTCGGCGACGGATGGGCCTGCGCCTTCAAGATCGAGAGTCACAACCATCCCAGCTTCATCGAGCCCTACCAGGGCGCTACCACCGGCGTGGGCGGCATCCTGCGCGATATCTTCACCATGGGCGCGCGGCCGCTCGCCGTCATGGACTCCCTCCGCTTCGGGCCGATCTCCGAAGAATCCCGCGCCGGCAGCGATGAGAACCGCGACACAAATGCCGGCGAGCGCCGCAGAAACCACGCCATCGTCGAAGGTGTGGTCGGCGGAGTAGCCGGCTACGGCAACTGCTTCGGCGTCCCCAACCTCGGCGGCGAAACCAAATTTGAGCACTGTTACAGCGGCAATCCGCTCGTCAACGCCTTTGCCCTCGGCCTCGTGCGCAAGGATGAGATCTTCTACGCCAAGGCCAGCGGCGCCGGCAATCCCGTCATTTATGTGGGCGCAAAAACCGGCCGCGACGGCATCCATGGCGCGACCATGGCCTCGGAAGAATTTAAGGAAGGCTCCGAACAGAAGCGGCCCAACGTCCAGGTCGGCGATCCCTTCATGGAGAAGCTCCTGCTCGAGGCCTGTCTTGAAGCCATGCGGACCGGCGCCATCGTCGGCATTCAGGACATGGGCGCTGCCGGTCTCACCTGCTCCACCTGCGAGATGGGTGCGCGCGGCTGCGTCGGCCTCGATGTCGAGCTCGATCTCGTGCCTCAGCGCGAAACCGGCATGAGCGCCTACGAGATCATGCTCTCTGAAAGTCAGGAGCGCATGTTGCTCGTCGCGGAAAAGGGCAGGGAAGACGAGGTCCTCCGCGTCTTCGCCAAGTGGGGCCTCGACGCTGTCATCGTGGGTGTCGTGCGTCCTGAGTCCCGTCTCCGCATCCGCCATCACGGCATTCTCGTCGCCGATATTCCCAACGTCTCCCTCACCGACGACGCGCCCCTCTACCATCGTCCCGTCGGCGTCTGGAAATCTCCGCTGCCCCTCGACCCGCCGGCTGCGGCTCTCGCCGGGCTCGCCCAGGACCGCGACTTTCTCGCCGACCTCAAAACCCTTCTCTCCGCCTCGAATGTCTGCTCCAAACGCTGGGTTCACGAGCAGTACGACTCCATGGTGCAGACCAACACCGTCCAGGGGCCCGGCGGAGAGGCCGGCGTCATGCGCATCAAGGGCGCCGGCACTCCCGGCCACGAGCGCGGCCTCGCCATGGCCCTCGACGGAAACGGCCGC
>JAJXXG010000668.1 GCA_021781255.1 Acidobacteriota bacterium | reverse complement strand
TGCGCCAGGTCTATCTGCCGCCGTATCACGCCGCGGTAGCCGCTGGAGCGGCGACGGTGATGAGCTCATTCAACTCCATCAACGGAGTTCCTGCGAGCGCAAATCCCTACACGCTCACGCAGATTCTGCGGCGCGAATGGGGCTTTGACGGATTTGTGGTTTCGGACTGGGGCGCCGTTTCAGAGCTGTTGAATCACTCCATCGGAGCCGATGGCAGCACGGTGGCGCGCAAGGCCATAGAAGCCGGCGTGGACATGGATATGGAAGGTGGACTCTACGGGACGACCCTGGCGGCGCAGGTGCGCGCGGGCACCATTCCGGAGTCGGTCATCGATGAGGCGACGCGACGCATTCTGCGGGTCAAGTTTGCCCTGGGTCTCTTCGATCATCCGTACATTGCACCCACGCCCGCCTATGTGGCAACGCCGGAGAAACGCGCGGAAGCACGCAAGGCGGCCGATGAGACGATCGTGCTCCTGAAAAACGACAGTGTGGAAGGCGTAGGCAACGTGCTGCCGCTGAAGAAGTCCGTGAAAACGGTGGCGCTGATCGGTCCGCTGGCAGATTCGCAGCAGGACATGCTTGGTTCCTGGGGCGCATTGGGCAATCCCAGGGATGCTGTGACGTTGCGACAGGCTCTAAGCAAACGGCTGGGCAGCCGGCTGCTTTATGCCCGGGGCGTGACCATTCTGAAGGGCGAAAACGAGACATATCTGGAGAAATTTCTGGGCCAGCCAACCTCTCCTGCCTGGGACAATGCCAACGGAATCGCCTCAGCCGTGGCGACTGCGAAAAAGGCCGATGTGGTGGTCATGGCGCTGGGTGAAAGTGCAGTCGGAATGACCGGCGAAGCCAGCAGCCGCGCGCACCTGAGCCTGCCGGGCGATCAGGAACAGTTGCTGGAAGCTGTGGCTGCGACCGGCAAGCCGGTGGTATTAGTCATGTTCACCGGCCGCCCCAGTGAAATTCCATGGGCTGCGGGGCATATTCCGGCCATTGTCCAGGCATGGTTCCCCGGCATCGAGGCTGGAGACGCGGTTGCCGATGTGCTCTTTGGCGATGTCAACCCAGGCGCAAAGCTCACCACCAGCTTTCCACGCGCTGTGGGGCAGGAGCCGCTTTACTATGCCCAGCTTCCCACGGGACGACCAGCGCATGGCAATCTGAATCACTTTCCAGCAAACAGCGAAGAGAAATATATGTCGCGCTACCTGGACGTGAATAACTCGGCGCAGTTTCCGTTCGGGTGGGGACTGAGTTACACGAGTTTCCGATTCAGCGATCCCACACTAAGCCAGTCGGAGATCAGCCTCGCCTCGTTGAAGCCGGGCGATGCTGCAAAAGTGAATGTGAGTTTCACCGTAACCAACTCTGGCTCTCGCGCAGGAACCGAGGTGGCTCAGCTTTACATACGCAACACCTCAGCCTCCGTCGAGCAGCCGGTGCGCGAGTTGAAAGGATTTGCGCGCGTCACCTTGCAGCCCGGCGAAAGCAGGACCGTGACGCTGCCACTCGGCTTTGATGAACTCAGCTTCTGGAATGCGCAGAGCAGGCAGGTCGTTGAACCGACGACTTACAAAATCTTTGTCGGCGACAGCTCCCTGGCGGATCGCGCGACAAGCCTGATTGTCCGCTGACAATGACCGCCGCTCCAGCGCAGAACCCCACGCTTACGCAGAGGATCGATTGCAAAGACGGTCCTTCATGAGGCAGGTTCTTCGATGCGAACTTCGCGATCGCCCTGGATATGGCTCAGTGTCTGGCGAATGCCACTGGGCCAGCGAATCTCGATGGTCTGCGCTACCGTCTCCGTGCCCAGTCCAAAGTGTGCGCGCTTATCGCTGGAGGAGCAGTAGCTGCCTGCGGTCGTTACAGTCCACCATTGCGAACCAGCCGCAGTGGTCAGCTTGATGACCGCGCCAATACCGTCGCGATTGCTTTTGTGCCCGACCAGGTACAGCGTAATCCAGTGGTGAGTCGTCTCGGTTTCGTTGCGTAGCAGGTAAGCGGGGCCATCGTTGGTTGTTACCACAGCGTCCAGGCGGCCATCGTTGTCAAAGTCGCCCAGCGCAATGCCGCGACCTACCCATAGCTGATGAAAAACCTCGCCACAGTCTTTGGAGATATCAACAAACTTGCCATTGCCAAGATTACGCAGCAGCATCATCGATTCACGATAGCGTAACTGAGGAAAGGTAAGTTCGATGTTATCGATGACATGGCCCTGCGTAACGAGAATATCCTTCCATCCATCATTGTCAAAGTCCATAAATCGCACACCCCACCCGGAGTGGAGCAGGGTATCGCCACCCACGCCTGACAGATAACTCGCATAGCTGAAAGTCCCATCGCCGTTGTTCTGGTAGAGAGCATATTTCTGGTTCGCCAGGTTGGTAACAATCAGGTCAGGGCGCCCGTCGTTGTCATAGTCCTGAAAATCCGTTCCCATGCCGGCATAGGTGTTTCCCATACCATCCACCGCCACTTCAGCCAGCAGCCCTGCATCTTCAAAGGTTCCGTCACCTTTGTTGCGATACAGAAACTCAGTCATGGAGTCGTTGGCGATAAACAAATCCATGTGTCCATCTCCGTCATAGTCGGCAGTCGTGATGCCGAGACCTTTTCCCGGCTGCGCCAACCCGATCTTTGCCGCAACCTCGGTGAAGCGACCGTTGCCCTCGTTGTGAAAGACCAGCGGAGAGACGGTCGGGAAGAGATCGGGATGGCAGTAACTGCGGTAGCCATCGCGATGCTCGCCGCACCAGATATCCGGAAAGTCCCACTGCATGTAGCGAAGGACGACAAGATCAAGTCGCCCATCGTTGTCGAGATCGACCCAGAGGGCGCTTGTGCTCCAACCGCTTCCGCCTGTGCCGCTGGCTTCGGTCACGTCGGTGAAGGTTCCATCGCCGTTATTGTGATAGAGGCGATTGCCGCCGTAGCCAGTCACGTAAATATCCTGAAAGCCGTCGTTGTCATAGTCCCCAATGGCCACGCCCATGTCATAGCCAATGCCTTGCAGCCCGGCTTTCTCCGTCACATCTTCAAAGCTGCCATCGGCTCGCTGATGATAGAGGCGGTTCCAGTACTCAGGACCGGTCTTTTTCGGAATCGTGCCGGGTCGAGTGGGATCGGTAAGTGGTGCGCCATTGACAAAGAAGATATCGAGCCTGCCATCGTTGTCATAGTCGAAGAGCGCAACACCGGAACCCATCGTCTCCAGCAGATATTTCTGAGAGGTATGCGAGGCCTTGCCGACAAAGGAAACGCCGCGCGCGTGGGTGACATCGACAAACTTTCCAGCGATGGAAGGAATCTCTGTTGACGTCGTGGGAGAAGATGCGCTTTGCGTAGCAAAACCCGCAGCGAGTGCCCTCATCTGCGGCTCTGTGCTGGCCAGCGTACTCAGCGCGGCCACAGACTTCAGAAACTTTCGACGGTGCATGAACGATAACCTTTCCACGGAATGTCTTCTGCGGCTTGTGCGGCTCGCTTCAACCAGTCCGGATCAAACTGCGCAAAGTCTTACGGCTTGTCTCAGGCTGGTGAGCGGATCGCCGAGCGGAACGAACTCGTGTGCGACGACTCCTTCAAACGAAGTGGCTGCGATTGCGCGCATCACTCCGTCCCACTGCACCTCCTGCTGGTGATTCAGCTCATGGCGACCGGGCACTCCTCCGGTGTGGAAGTGGCCAATGGATGCGATGTTCTGCTGGATGGTCGTGATCAGGTCTCCCTCCATGATCTGCATGTGGTAGATATCGTAGAGCAACCGGATGAGTGGCGAATTTACCTTCTGGATGACCTCGACGCCCCAGGCGGTGTGGTCGGCCATGTATCCGGGATGATTCACCTTGCTGTTCAGCAGCTCCATGCAGAGCATGACGCCGGAGTCCTCGACGATGGGCTTCATGCGCTTCAACCCGGTGATCGTGTTGCGCATCCCTTCGTCGTCAGAAAGACCATCGCGAAGACCGGAGAAGGTAATGACTCGCCGGACGCCGGCACGCCGCGCGAGCGGGAGATTTTTCCGCAGCCCGGCTTCGATGGAGGCGTGGTTTTCCAGTCGATTGAGTCCGCGCGAAATCTCTCCTGCGTCGGCATATCCCATGGTACAGACCAGGCCGTATCGCCGCGGAATCTCATATTCGTCTGGCTGCAGCAGGTCGATGCCGACAAGTCCCATATCGGCTCCAGCCGCGCAGAGATCATCGAGCGTGATTTTGGGGTAGCACCAGCGGCAGGCGGACTGATGAATGCGGCTGTAAGCGTTCGCATGAATCGGGCTTGCGCTGCTTTCCGGCGATCCTGCGAGGACCATGCCGACGGTCGCAACGCCTGCGTGAAGCAGATCGCGGCGAGAGAACAAAGGGTCCGCAGCAATGGATGACTCAGTTCGGAATGGCTCGGAGAATTGAGGCGGAGTGGGCATGGCGTCAGGCAACAGAGTGGCGAATCGACCCAACGGAAGTCAAACAGCGGGGGCTGTGACCAGATTCCTGGCCGTTGCGCACGAAACGCTCAACCGATAGGCCGGACCCGGATAAATCGACTTAGTTAAAGATTTGTGAATGCGGTAGCGATGGCCCGCAGGCGCAGGACCGGAGCGACAGAAATTATTGTTCTCGATCCCCCGAAATGCTCTTGACAAGAGCTAATTGAGTTTCGTAAAAGTACTGAGCGCTTCGATTCGTGGTTCTCCTTGTTGCCAAGGACCCTGTGAATGTAAACGCATTCACGGGAAACGTCGGTACAGACGTATTTCCACGAAGCGC
>JAJXXG010001027.1 GCA_021781255.1 Acidobacteriota bacterium | reverse complement strand
ACTCAAGCTCATCGTCGACCTCATCTACCGCGGCGGCCTCGCCTACATGCGCTACTCCATTTCCGACACTGCCGAGTGGGGCGACTACGTCTCCGGGCCCCGCGTGATCAACGAAGCCAGCAAGAAGGCCATGCGCGACATCCTCACCGACATTCAGGACGGCACCTTTGCAAAGCGCTTCCTCGCCGACCAGAACTCGGGGCGCAAGGAGTTTCTGGCCTTCCGCGAAGCGGAAGCGAAGCATCCCATCGAAATCGTCGGCAAAACGCTCCGCGCCTCCATGCCCTTCCTCGACCCTGTCACCGTGGAAGAAGTGGCCAAGAACCGCTAATTGCCACCTCCGCTGTAAACACCACGGCCCTGCGAATCCCTTTCGCAGGGCCGTTGCTATGCAGTGAACAGGCTTCTGCCGCGCCGTCCCATCCTCTACAATCCCGCCATGCCCAGGCCATCCCCGTTCTCACGCCGCAACTTTCTCTCCGCTGCCCTCGCAGGCTCTGCCGCCACGCTCGCCGGTGCCGCCGCGCCCGCCGCACCTCCGTCTTCCCCGGCTGATTGGACGCCCGAGCGCGCACAGGCTGCGCTCCGCAAAGGCACCGGAACCAAACTTGTGCTACTCGGCACCGGCGCAGGTCCTGTGGAGGGACGCCCACGGCACATGACCTCGCACGTACTGGTCAGCAACGGCGCAGCCTACATCGTCGATTGCGGCCTTGGCGTCACCACGCAGCTCGCGCACACCGGAATCCCCTTCTCCTCTGTGCGGTCCATCTACATCACGCACCATCATCCTGACCACAACGTCGAGTACGGCCCGTTCCTTCTGCTTCGCTGGACCAGGGGTATCACGCAATCGCCTTCCTGCTACGGACCGCCGCCGCTGGCGCAGATGACACGCGACTACCTTCGCTCCATGGACGCCACAATTCGATTCTGGTCTGAGGATTTCCAGTTCGCACCTCTCAAGGTTGACGATGTTCACGAGATCACCGGGTCCGGACCCGTCATGAAGGATGAAAACGTCAGCGTCAGCTCGGTCCTCGTGCAGCATCCGCCCGTGCGCCCGGCCTTCGGTTACCGCTTCGACTTCACCGATCGCTCGATCGCCTTCTCCGGCGACACCGTCCCGCTGGAGGCTGTTGCCCGTATGGCCAAAGGGGCCGACGTGCTCGTCCACGAGGCCATTGACATGGCCGCCATGGACCGTCACGAGCGGCAGCATGACAGTCCGGCGGAATACAAAATCGCAATGCATCACATGCGCGCCGATCACTCGCCGATTGAGGATGTGGGTCGCATCGCGCAGGAGGCCGGAGTCAAGACGCTCGTTCTCTCGCACCTGGCACCCAGTATTGGTGTTCCTGATGAACTCTGGCGCGCCAACGCAGCAAAGCACTTCAAAGGCAAGATCATCGTTGGCCACGACCTCATGGTCATCTAAAGCCGATGCCCTGATGAGCGGGTTCTGCGTCGGTGAGGGTAACCGGCGCCAGACACTCACTCCCCTCAGCGTCACCACACTCGCATCGTCATGTACGACCACACCAGCACACACACCAGTGACACTGCGCAAAACAGATAAATTGGCAGCGCATCTGGATAGCCGCGCAACCCATCCTGATACAGGTACACATAGGAGGCTCCCAGCAGCGGCAACAATCCCAGGCTCAATGCCCACAGCCGCCGCCCCGGACGCTTCTTCTCCTTCGCCCGCCGTCCGGCCTGCCCTCTTTGCGCGCCCCTTGCCCGGCCCCTCGTTTGCCCTTTGACTCTATCTGACGCCGTTGCGGAATTGCGCGTCAGGCCCACAAGGTAGATTGCCGCAGCACACGCCCCCAACCCCAAAACGCGCAGCGCGAAATGATCCGGCTCAAGAAAAAACACCGCCGCTCCTGCCACTAGCAGCAGAAATGCCCCTGCAACCTGAATCCTCTTGCTCGTCGTCCGCCCTTTCTGCACCTTCAACCGCAGTCCTCCCCGCACTTATGCGGAATCAGCCTATGCCACACATGCCTGAAGCACCCGACTGAATAATCTCCGCGGGCTTTGCCCTCTCACTCGTGCCGGCCGCTCCGCCGGCGCAACACCACCTTAACCTCCTCGCGCCAGCCCTCGCCAAAGCCCACCAGTTCCCACTCAATCTCCGGCGCAAGATATTTCAGCACCGTCTCCGTCGCCGGATGAATTCTGAGCGACGGGGCGCCCAGCACCAGCCGCGGCGGCTTCGGCGAAACATCCTCCCCGGCAAAGTAGCCCATCCGCTCAAATGCGCCCACCATGCGCCCATCCTTTTCCGCGCGATCCTCGTTCAGCGCCTTCACGCGCATCCAGTAGTCCAGCGCCTGCATGGGCAGGTGCAGATCTTCCTCGGCTTTCAGCTCCACCACCGTCAGCCGATGGTTCTGGTCCAGCGTAAGCAGGTCCAGCATCCCGCGCTCGCCCGTCGTCAGTGCCGGTACCTGCGTATAGAACATGTCTGCGCGCAACCCCGGCATCAGATCGCTCAGATTCTCCTTCAGTCGCGCCTCAAGCCATCGTTCCGGCTGCATGCGATAGAGCGCCTCGGTGCCCACGCCGCCCGGCCGCCTGCTGCGAAACAGCCTGTCCAGTAGCGCGCGGCACAAGGCTTCGCTCTCTTCGGTCAGCGGAGTCTCATTCGCTCCCGCGCCAAAGGTCACCTCGTTCTGCCGCGCAAAACTGTGCGCCGCGGACCCGTGCCGCACCCGCGCAAACTCCAGCCCGTGCAGCAGCAGTCCTACCTCAGTTGGAGAGTGCGCCCGCACCTCCACGCGCGCTCGCGCCGCCGCAGGAACCAGCTCCATCACCCTGTCGATTCCCGTCTTGCATCGCTCAAACGCCGGTCCGGGCTGGAACGCATGCACCAGCCGCGACTCCACATTTCCCCGGTCGCGAAATTCCACTCGTTCCAACTCTTCGCGCCGCTCATCCAGCGTGTAAAGTTCAAAGCTCGCCGCAGCATGATTCAGCCATGCCAGCCGCTCGGCCACCACGCGATCCCGCCCCGCCGGAACCACCACCTTCAACCCGCCAAAATGCCTCCGCGTCTCGTGCGCGCGGCAATACTCCAGCCACAAAATCCCAAGCGTCACCACGCCTTCCACCATCGCCGTGCTCTCGGCCTCGCCCACCCCAATCACGGCTTCCGCAGCGGTCCCGCGCAGCAGGCGGCCGCGCACATAGGCCGGCCCGAAGCTGTGCTCCAGGTCCATTGCCGAGCGCATCCCGTCCACCTTGTCGCCCACGAAATTCCTTGCGAGCACGCGTTCCAGCAGGCGCAGATAGCTCTTCCGCGCCGCAGCCCGTGCCGTAGGCGTGCGATGGTCGCCTGTTGGTACCAGCTCCAGAGCCTGCGGCTTCGCCGCCCCCATCTTCCGCGTCATCAGCCTCAGGCAACCGGAACGTGGCTGCACCTCCACCACGCTGCGAATGAGATTGCGCTCGTCGCTCCACACCTGCAGCAAACAGCGTCCATGCTGCTCGCCCACTGTGTAGCGCGCGCGCGTCATGTCGAACGCCACCCGCCCATCCTCAATCAGTGCGGCGCACGGATGCTCGGCCAGATACTCTTCAATTTGTTTGGCAAGTTGTTCGGCAAGGGATGACGAATCCGCGGGGCCCATTCCGGGCCTCACCTGAAGAAGAGAAACTTGTGGTGCTTCTTTGAGGCTTTCAGCGCCGTCTTGTTCCCTTCTCTTTGAAGATTTGTACTCTTCGCTTTGTGCGGTCTCACTTCCGCGAGGTGCGGATTCTTCGGATGCGCCGCCCTGGGATGCTTCACCGTCGCATGCTTCCCCTTCACGTAGTGCGGCTTCACATGCCGCCTAATCCGGCCTTTGTTCATTTGGTGCTTCAGCACGGGCGGATGCGACGCTCTCGGCTTGCTCGCGGCAAGAGCCGTACTGGCCATCAATGGCATCAGCAGCGCCAGGGCCACAAGGGCAATCTTCCTCATGGCAGGACTCTAGCACGGCCTCGCTTCCGGCGAAAGTAACCTTCGGGTGCCCCCTGCCAAACGCCTCATCCCGCCGCACATCACCTCTGTCCGGCGTACACTGGAATCACGATGAGCCAACCCGCTGCTTCCCCCAGTTCCGGCCATAAACGCTACTTTTTTGAGAAGTTCGGCATCACTGAGCGCCTGCTCGAGCGCTGCCTCGGCGAGGCCCTCTCTGCCGGCGGCGACTACGCCGACCTCTACTTCGAATCCGTCACCGCCACCGCCCTCGGCGTCGACGAGCAGATCGTCAAATCCGCCAGCACCGGCACCAGCGCCGGCTGCGGCATCCGCGTAATCAGCAGCGAGCGCACCGGCTACGCCTACACGGACAATCTCAACCCTGACCGCCTGCTCCACGCCGCGCGCACCGCCGCGCTCATCGCCAGTGGCCCCGCAAAGCAGCCCATCCAGGGATTCACCGAGACCGCGCAGGCTGATCTCTATCCCATTCCCCTTGGCGGCTTCGACCTCGACCTCGCCGCGCGGCTCGAGTTGATTTTGCGAGCTGACCGCACAGCCCGCGCCTTTGATTCGCGCATCGTTCAGGTCCGTGCCAGCTATGCGGAAGAACTACGCCGCATCCTCATCGCCGGGTCCGATGGAGCATTCGCAAGCGACACACAACCCCTCTGCCGATTGAACGTTTTTGTCATCGCGCGCGAAGGTTCGCTCTCTACGAAAGGATCTGCCGGTGGCGGCGGCAGAGCCGGCCTGGAACAGTTCACCGGCAGCAAAAGCCCGGAGCACCTGGCGCAGGAGGC
>JAJXXG010000611.1 GCA_021781255.1 Acidobacteriota bacterium | reverse complement strand
GCAGAGAGTCGTACGACCTGATCATTTCTTCGTCAGGGGACGATCCCGAGGTTGAGAAGTCCGAAATTCACATGATGCTCGCGCGGAGCGTGGACGCTCTTCTGATTGCATCTTGTCAGTTGAAGCTCGACAAATTTTTGAGTATCCACAATCAAGAGACACCGTTTGCGCTTCTCGATCGTCCATTTCCTCATCTGCGCGCTAACTTTATTGGAACCGACGACTGCCTGGGCGGAAAATTGGCTACTGAGCATCTAATTCAATTGGGACGCAAGCAACTGGCGTACATCGGCAGCCCGGACTTAGGGCCTGCTGCAGATCGTTTTCGCGGCTTCCGCATGGCGCTACGGGATCACGACATAGATCTCCATGAAGACTTGGTATTGGGCAGCCCTGAAAACAGCGAGCCCGGCGACAGTATAGGCTATGACCTGATGCGGGTGCTGTTGCAGCGCAAACCCAAGCCGAATGGCGTTTTCTGCCACAACGATGTTGTAGCCATCGGTGCGATCAAAGCAGCCTTGGATGCCGGCCTCTCGATTCCAGGCGACATTGCTTTTGTCGGCTATGACAACGTGAAGTATTCAAGATTTCTGCAGATCCCGCTCACTTCTGTCGACCAGTCAACTGATCAGTTGGGTGAAGTCGCCGCAAAATTGGCGCTCGACCTTGCCGCTAAGAGAATTGAAAAGCCGAGGGAAATCCTCCTGGCGCCTACGCTCGTGGCGCGCGAATCCACCGTTGGCAAGGTGCAAGCGCAAGCCGATAGCGCCTCAATGCCGGGCGATTCACCAGATAAAAGTCCAGTGAACCTGAAGACAAAACGCGCAAAAAAAAGTTCCATGCGGTAGTGCGCATATTACGCATGCTGGTGAGCGTCCTGAATCTCCTCAACAGACGCTGTTCAGCCGGAGCTCAAAGCCGCTGAGTTAGGCTAAGTTGCAGATCCAGAGAGACCTGCTTAACGTTTTGTTTATCAATAAAGGAACTGTCGTGCCATAATTGCAGCAGTTTCAAGAGGGGGGATTCCGCTGATAGCTGGGGACAACGAATCCGTCCAAAGACCGAGCCGAAGCATGTCGAGCGTGAATTATTCCAGTCGGAGCTGGAGCAGATCGAAAATCTGCACATTCTCTGGTTCGGTTAGGATCCAGCATCGATTTGACATCGTTCGAATCAGCCTTGGACGCAACGCATAACCCGACGCAGAGAGCCTGGCGCCCGAGCCGTTTGCTGGCGGCGCTGCTCTATCTGAAGCACCAGCACGATCTGCGACGAAAGTGTGGTGTTGCATTGGTCGGAGAACCTACTGGCAGCGCTTCAGCGGGGAAGGGTATTTTCAGCACCGGTTGCCGATCGATGCGTCGAGCATAACGCACTGGCGGCAGCGCTGGCAAAGCCGGAGCCAAGCAGATGTTGCGCGAGCCGCTCGCGACGGTGATCAGGATGGCGAGAAACGTCTTCCGTTCAGTGAACATCCCAAGCCCGACGCCTTACCCGTGGTTCAGTTAACGCTCACCCTTTGCGAACATGCAAAACAGAATGAGTTCGGAAGATCATTGCTTGCAAAAGTTACTGTTGCGCTACCGTTAAGTGCGAACGGGCAGAATTCTAAGGCGCTACGCGAATGTGCGGTGCGCCTGGATGAGGGAAGACTGTGAGTCGGAATCGTATGTTCACTATAGGCTTCGCAGATCGCTCCGGCGAATTTGCGGCACACTGCTCGCTGCAGTATCGACTGTTCTCCTCCAAATATGACAAAGTGTCGCTGGTACAGATCTCTGGCGAAAGAATGCCCCCTATAGTTGAATGGAGCATTTTAAAAAGAATGAACATTGCTCATCTCGCTGCAATATAAACCATGTAATAGCAATAACCTAATAGAGTAGAAGTAAGAGCACCTGCACTCCGGCCGAGACACGCAGGAGCAACAGAAGGTCTGATTGGCACAGTGATTTTCGGACTGCAGATTGCTCAGAGTGCTTGCATTCTTATGGCCCCTGGGCATTTGGCAGGGCAATTGAAACGCTGAAATTTCAGCATCGAACACCGGCTAGCCTGCTTTTGGAGGGCACGCAAATATGCGCATTTATTAGAAGAGAATGCCTCGTCCAAATAAATGTTGACAGTGCGGTAGCGGTAACGTATAGTGTCACGCAGTATCAGGACTGCAGATTTTACGCTCTAGAGCGTTCTCGGTTTTACGTTAAGAGGCCCAAATCGCGCGAGGTCGCTTCTTCTTAAGGAAAGAGTCATGTAGTGCTGTTGACCGTGTAAAGGCTTGCACCGAAGACGCTGTAGCCAAGATGGCTAGATCTGAATCTCCAAATTCTGGTGGAATTTTAGGGAGTGTGCCAGCATGCTAACAAAGTTTTGGAAGAGTGTAGTAATGAGTCTCCTGGTGGCATGGACCATCTGCCCCTCCTCAGGCCAGGTGACGAATGCTAGATTGGGCGGCACTATAACCGATCTAACAGGAGCGGTTGTTTCAGGCGCCAAGGTCACGGTCAAAAACATAGGGACCAATTTGGTCGAAACCACAACGGCGGACTCAAGTGGAGCCTATCAATTTCCTCTTCTGCCACCGGGCGCGTATAGTCTCGAGGTCGAAGCAACTGGTTTTGAGACCTATCAACAAAATGGCATCGTACTCACTGTCAGCCAGTTGGCCACTTTGAACCCCGCCTTGAAACCAGGCAGAGCTACCGAGACGGTGACAGTCTCTGGCGGTACATTGCAGATTGATACAACCTCATCCCAGATCGGCCAGACCGTATCCCAGCAGGAGATTACGGATCTGCCCTTGAATGGCCGCAACCCTGCGAGCCTCGTCTTTCTTGCACCCGGCACGACGAATGAGTTCTTCAGTCAGGCATCCACGCCGGTTGGCGAGGGCTTCAATACAGAGTCGTCCGCATCAAGCGGCGGCGGCCGGCAGGGAAGTGACTGGTATCTGCTTGATGGCGTCTCCAACAACGACATGTTTGGCCTTGAAGCTGCGCCATTTCCCAACGCGGACGCCACGCAGGAATTTCGTGCGATCGTTGCCAACCCTGATACGCGATATGGCTTTGCTCCATCGGGAGCAGTTGTTATTGAGACCAAGTCGGGCAGTAACGCGTTTCATGGCGGACTATTTGAGTATGTGCGCAACAATGATTTGAACGCTGCAAACTGGTTCAGCGGCGCTGTGGACATGCTGCACAGGAACCAGTTTGGCGGATTCGTGGGTGGACCTGTTTTACGCAACAAGCTATTCTTCTTCACCAACTTTCAAAGAACACAGCAAAGTTACGCGGGAAACACGAGTACCAGCTACGATCCTACCCTGGCTATGCTCCATGGAGACTTCAGTGCCTTGCCGGCCGCAGATTTGAGCGGCCCACTGGCGGCGAGCGTGTTCCATACGGTGAATGGCGTTCCGAACCAGGTAAATACAAAGCTCTTTAGTCCGGGCGCTCTCAAGATTGCGGCTCTGATTCCACTAGGGCAGACCCCCGACGATGGTTTCCTTACTTATCAAGGGCCGACACAGGCGCAATTCTATGATGAAAACACTTCGCGTCTTGACTACAACCTCAGCAGTAAACAGCGGCTCTATGTTCGCAGCTTTTATTACGACTACACCCAGACCGGGACTAACCTTCCTGGAAACCTTTTGCCAGGTATAACGAGTATTGCTGGAGACTACCTTAGCTTGGCGGCCGGGCACACATGGACCGTGTCACCCTCGCTCGTCAACAGTCTAACCGTCTCATGGCAGGAGTTAGACATGAAGACGGGAGGGTTTGTCGAAAAAGATTCTAGCGGAAACCCGGTTTGCATGTCCAAATTCATTAACGTTCAGGATCCCTCCGGCACCTGCTATATGGATGGCGTGGGAGTCTTCGACGGTAACTCGCTCTATGGTGGGGGCCTGGGCTTTGCCCTTTTTGGCGACGCTCCTGAAGATACACATCGACGCTACTTCTGGCTTACTGAAACTGTGACTAAGACGGCGGGCAGACATACGATTACCGCAGGTCTCGATCTATTTCGCCGCTTTATGTATAACTTAGAGAGCTCATCACAACTTTTCAGTCCGAGCTTCAACGGTCAATATACGGGAAACCCGCTGGCCGACTTCTTGTTGGGCTACATGAACGGTTACAGTCAGGGTGCAGGACTTGCCGGAGCCACACGCGGGTGGATGCAGGGCTACTACGCGCAGGATCAGGTGCAACTGGGTCCTAATCTGACAGTAGTGGCGGGCTTACGCTGGGAGCCTTTTATCCCGCCCACGATTCAGTCGGGACGCGGCGTGGATTTCATCCCGGGTCAGCAGAGTACACGCTACCCCAACGCTCCCTTGGGCATGGTTTTTCCTGGCGATAAGGGAATTGGTCCTGGACTCTTTAACAACTCTTATGGTTACTACATGCCTCGCGTCAGCATCGCATGGCAGCCATTGCGTAACTGGTCTGTTCGCTCCGGCTTTGGCATGTTCACCATGCCGATGGAAGATGCTTTCTATCGTGAAGCGTTTAACTCGGCGCCGTTTGCTCCGTTCTATTCGCTGAATGCCACTGCAACGGCTCCTTTCTCGTTCGATAATCCTTGGACATCCTTTGCCGCTACTGGTGGCACCAGCCCGTTCCCGCCATTTGCCACTCCCTCGCAGCTTCCGGCCTCCAATGTTACGTTCCTGACGCCGGTCACACTGAGCGGAGTATTTAATCCTAATCTCAAAATTGGATTGACGGAAGGCTGGAACCTCTCGATTGACCGCCAAATCGGCCAG
>JAJXXG010000245.1 GCA_021781255.1 Acidobacteriota bacterium | reverse complement strand
GGCAGCCGCAGCGTGAGCGCCCGACGGCTGAAAGGCACGCAGGGCAATGCTGAACGATCCGGCAATCACCCGCATCGACTTCAAGACGCCGAAGATGCCGGCCGTGGCAATGGCGCCCACGCCAATATAGCGCACGTAGCTGGTGTAAATCTGCGCGGCAGACATCGACGCCACCGGCGATGTGCCGGGATAGACTGCCATGCTCACATGGCTCCCGAGGAACCAGATGAGCGGGACAAGCACAAAGTTGGCGAGCACGCCCCCGGCGCAGAAGACCATGGCGCTGGGCAGGCCCATCACGTAGCCAAGGCCAAGAATGAAGCCGATGGCATCAAAACTAAAAACCATCCGGCCGCGCTCTGCGAGGGTGCGCACCACCGGAATGAACTGCAGGTTGACGTATTCGCGCCAGACGTGGAACGTGGTGACAAAGAAATCGTAGACACCGGCGATGGTAGTGGCCTGCAACAGCAGCCTGGCCTGCGAGCCGCCCCGCTCACCCGTAACAAGGACTTCCGTAATCGCGGTGGCCTCGGGAAAGGGAAACTGGCCGTGCATCTCACGCACAAAAAAACGGCGCAGCGGGATGATAAACAGGACTCCAAGGCAGCCTCCTGCCAGGCAGATGAAGACCGTAGCAAGAGGATTCGGACTGAGATGAAGAATGTACAGCGCCGGCAGCGTGAAGACCGCGCCGGCAACCACCGCGGCCGAGGCACCGCCGGTTCCAGTCAGAATCACATTCTCAAGCAGGCTGGAGCGGCGCTTGTAGACGCGGGCCAGGCCGATGGCAAGGATGGAGATGGGAATGGACGCTTCCATGCCCTGGCCTACCTTGAGCGCGGAGTACGCTGAGGCGACAGTAAAGATAACGCAAAAGAACAGGCCCCAAAGAACTGCGCGGAGGGTAAGCTCCGGCGCGGATACGTGCGCCTGTACGATCGGGGTATAGACCTCGCCTGGATTTAGAGGCCGGTAGGCATTTTCAGGCAGTGCGTGAGTGGCTTGTTCGCTCATGAAGTGGATCCCTCAATCAGGGTCTGCTGATGCGCGCAGGCAAAACGGATCTGGGCTCGAACGATGGGCACGACGCGCGAGATAGCGCGATTCATGCGCCAAAGCAGAGCCGGGTACGGGATTGGTTCTGTTTCGAGTAGCAAGCAAGAGTGTACAGCGCCGAGGGTCGTAGGGGGCAACCGGCCCCAGCGATGGGGCGCAGCGGGGGAGCGGTACAGACTGACCGGGTTAGAACCGGCAACCACGCGCTCGCAATAGTAGAAAACGACTAACGGAAAACGGTAGTTTTCTCTGATTGCGCCTGACACAGTATCGCGGCTTTAATAACTTCGCATCCAAAGGTTCTCCGCACAATGTGCGGAAGCAGCACGGAGCAAGAGAAGAACGGTGCGCAAAGCATCGTGGGCCGAGGCTGTAAGCGTTTCCATTGAACCGATACAGCCTGCTGCCCGGCCTGCCCCGAATCGAGAGCATGGCTGCGACAGCCGCGCAAAAACAGTGATCTCCAGGAGGCAAATTATGCTCGATGTTGACGGCGTAGTTCCATATAAATCCATCAGGACAGGACATCCTGCATGGCGGAGGGCCGCGGTGGGCCTCCTGCTCTGCGCCATGGTCGCCGGTTGCGGCAGCTCTGCGGGAACTGGATCTACGACCTCGCCCCCAACATCATCGTCGGGCCAGATCGTTGTCGAGCCGATGACGACCGTGAACGTGAGCGCAAAAACCGGCTACTTCTCCGATCCGTTTCCGGTGCAACCGTGGCTATCAAAGGTCTCTGCGTCTGCCTCGCAATCGTTCAGCGGCACAACGCAGGCGCTTATGACGTGCACGGGCAGCATACAGGCGGGATGTTTTCAGGCCACGCCTGTAAGCGTGAACTATAGCTCCCTTCAGGGGCAGGCGAATGCGGTGGGCGCGACAATTGAGAGCAACGAGAATAACTCCATCTTTCAGGATCAATCCGGCGCCTGGCAGATGAGCACGGTCCTGGTTGTCGCCAAGACGGCGAATCCATCGGCTGGATCATGGAATGTGATCGCACACGCAACTCCAGCTTCATCCGGATCGGGAATCCCGACGCAATGGACCTGCGATGCCGTTCTGGAAGGATCTTTTGCACAAAGCGCACCAGGCAATTACGGCGCAAAGTATTTCGAAGATAGCGGCAATCTCTATCTGGTGTATGTCGCGCATGTTGAAAGTCAGCCATTTTCAGAGAACGGTATTGTGGCACAGCAAATGACATCTCCGAAGCTGCCTGCGGCAAGCTCCCCCGTGGTTCTTTTGAAACCTACCGACACCAATGGTGGTTTTAACTCGGAGTATTCCCAGGTCGATTATTCATCCGACACATTTAAGCTGATTGAGACGGGGAATATCACTGTAGTCGACGGCATTTATGTCATGGCCTATTCTGTCGGGTACTACAACGAGCCGGACTACAAAGCAGGACTCGCCTTCTCTGATACATTTCTACCTTCCGCAGGTTCGTACTATCAAAAGATATTGAAGACTGATACGGCGGGTGTCTGGGGACAGGCAGGTAATCCTGAAGTACAGTACATCCTTCAATCTCAGCAGTCTGCATGGCCAAACTATGTTGCCGCGCAGGTACTGGCTCCGGGGGTTCCGTCTGTTGAGCAGGACGCGAGCGGTAACTGGCGCCTCTTCTTCGCAGGCTACGCGCCTTCCGACGCCCCAACTTCACCAAGCCAGGGCGCGGGCCATTACGACGGATCGCATCGGCGTCCATTCTTTATTAACTTGCAGGTCAATATTCCGTCAGGTTCCACCGTGGCAGGAACCACAAATGAGGAGCTGGCAAACTGGATCATGCCGGCTGTCAGCCAGTGAGACGGACTCCGCGCACTCCAGTGAAATTCATGCCTTGAGAACGCGGGCGGAAGTTCCTGTTGCGCCGGATCAGGCCGGCGGGCAGCGCGCAGATCAGGCCGATCAGAACACGCCGCCCCTCGCTTCGTCAGCCCCGGCGCTTACGCAATCCTGCTACGGAGAGCAACGATGCTCGCTCTCGGACCGACTACGGTATAAAGGCCTCTGGCGCGCTGCCGTGCCGATACGGCGCGTACCAATTATGCTGTGCCGGCCACTTCGTCTGGTACTTGCCATTTTGCGGTCCTGTGGGCAGGCTGTCCTGGGAACGGATTACCCACATGGCCAGTTCCGCCATCATCGCAGCCTGTCTCTGCGCAAACTCCGGCTTGCCAAACAGGTTGTTCATTTCGCACGGATCGTCGTGCAGGTTATACAGCTGGCCGTAGCCCATCATGTCGTAGATCAGCTTCCAGTCGTCCATGCGGACCATCTTCTGATTGCCGCTCTGCGTAACCTTGTTCAGTTCATCCCAAGCTCCGGCGCGGCGTGCATCGCTCGCGATCGACGTAGGAATATGGTCCGCATCTTCATAGTAGAGTCCTCCCAGGCCCACGCCGGAGTAGATACTGCGAAACTCTTCTGCCGGGAATTGCTCGCCGCGCAAAAGCGGCAGAAGGCTCCGCCCTTGCACCCCCTCTGGAATCGCCGCTCCCATGGCTTCACACAGCGTCGGCATCACGTCGGCCATCGAAGTAAATACCTGTCCGCCAACGTTCGAGCTCTGCACTCCGCAGCCCCACCATATAAGCGGGGTGTGCGTAAGATCCTCGTAGAGGCCTACGCCTTTGCGCCCCAGACCGTAGTTCATCATGTAGTCGCCGTGATCGGAGGTGAAGAGAAGCAAGGTGCTCTTGGCAAGATTTCGCTGCTCCAGGTGTTGATTTAATCGGCGAATCTGATCGTCGATCATGCGGATAGCGCCAAGATAGTTGGACACGTAGCGACGCCAGCGGTCCTCAGTGAGGGGATAGTTATCCTGCTGTAAGCGGTATTCCCATTGTGCGCGCGACCCCATCTGCTGCAGTTGTTCAGGGCCCGCACAGCGGCTTGGAATTGCCTCGGGCGGAAACATGTTCCAGTATGGCTCCGGGACTTGTTCCGGATCGTGCGGTTCCGGAAAGCTTACCTGCATAAAAAATGGGGCTGCGCTCACGCTGTCAATAAAGTTGATCGCTTCCGTCACAATGCGATAAGGGAACTCCGCAGTAACTGGATACGGGCTTGGCTGCTGAGCAACGTTGTAATGCAGGTTCTTAAGCCATCGTTCGTACTCTGCAAACTCCGGCGGCGCATCCGGGGGCATGTATCCAGCCTCGTGCGAGAACTCTCTCCAGTAGTCAACGTCCGCAGGCTTCAGATAAGTGTGGTTCTTTCCGACGAGCGCCGTGCTGTATCCTTGCTGCCTGGCAACCTGATAGACATCTTTGGCATAGTACGCATCTCTCGCCTCCAGATTGCTGCGAACGTGCGTTGCTTCTGGCCATCTACCCGTTAACATCGATATGCGGCTGGGAACGCAAAGAGGCGTTGTGCAGTAATTGCGCCGGAATCCAATCCCGCCCGCCTGCAGTCGATCCAGAGCAGGGCTGGTATCGAGAGGATAACCGTTTAGCCGACTTAGCCCGTAGTGGCGCTGATCGGCGATGATGAGGATGATGTTGGGCTTTTCTATACTTTCTTCACCACGCATCTGTGGCATGGCCTGCACAACCAGGCTTGATCCTGCCAGTTTCATAAAGTCGCGCCGCTGCATAAATCCCCTTCGCGTTCCCCGTTTCTCAAAGATCGTGTTTTGGCAGCTCGAGCTCAATTCTGCCGCGTGTATTTGGAGTCCCTCTACGCCCCCGAGGATGCCTGGCGCAGCC
>JAJXXG010001212.1 GCA_021781255.1 Acidobacteriota bacterium | reverse complement strand
TGGCGCGACCGCCTCGCCCCGCGCAGCGCCGCCGCCTTCTTCCGCCTACGGCATCAGAACCGTATCAATCACCTGGATCACTCCGTTCGATTGATATACGTTGGCAATCGTGATCGCAGCCATCCCTCCCTTGTCGTCCGTGATCATGTACTTGCCGCCCTTCTTCCACACCGTCAGCGTTCCGCCCTCCACTGTCGTCAGCGTGGCCTTGCCTCCGCCCGCGGCCATCAGCTTCTGCAGATCGCGGGTCGTGATCCGTCCCGCGACCACGTGATACGTAAGCACCTTTTTCAGCATGCCAAGGTTCTCGGGCTTCAGCAGGTTGCTCACCGTGCCCGCCGGCAGCTTGTCGAAGGCCTCGTTGGTGGGCGCAAACACCGTAAACGGGCCCGCGCCCTCGAGCGTATCCACCAGGCCCGCGGCCTTCACCGCCGCCACCAGCGTCGTATGGTCCTTTGAATTCACCGCGTTCTCCACGATATTTTTCGTGGGATACATCGCGGCGCCGCCAACCATCGGATCCTTCTCGGCGCGAGCCGTCGAAACTGCAAGCAACAGAACCACCGCAAACAGCGCACAGACCGTCTTCTTCATGGCAATTGATTCCTCTCTCGGTTAAGTTTGGGGATAGCGCTCCTCGCTGGCTACGCCTCCTTCCCCTGTACGCCGCCGCGCCGGCGAACGGATTGCTCAAGGGTAAAAATTCCAGCTCCGCTTTCCCGTCGTATCAAACCGGAGATTGCGCCCCCGCCGCCGCGCTCTCTTCGCCCCGCCCTCGCAGTGGTATAAGTCTTAAAGGAGCGTCATCCTCCCCGGCGCAGCTCTCTGCGGTAAGCTCAATCCATCGCGGCTCGTTACTGCGTACTTCCCTCAAGGACGGAGTTCAGCTCGTTGATTGCGAACAGGCAACATGTGCCCGACTCTGACCTCATCGCCAGGATGAAGGATGGGGACGAGTCTGCGTTGTCCGCTCTCTACGACCGCTACGCCTCCCTGCTCTTCGGCATGTTGATGCGCATACTCAACGATCACCAGGCCGCGGAAGAGGTTCTGCAGGATGTGTTCATGCAGCTCTGGAACAATCCCGGGCGCTTTGACGCCGCACGCGGGTCGCTGCCCGCCTGGCTCATGGTCATCGCCAGAAACCGGGCCATCTCGCGGCTGCGCGGCCGCCGCGATCGTGAGGTGCTGGAAGAGGAAGAAGGTGACTTCGCCGGCACCTTCGTCTCTTCTGAAAATATTGAGGACGAGGCTGCGCGCGCCCAAATGGCGCAAAATATCGCCGCCGCCATGGAAAAACTTCCCCAGGAGCAGCGTCAGGCGCTCGAACTGGCTTATTTTGAAGGCATGAGCCAAAGTGAGATCGCCGCCAGAACAGGCGCTCCTCTGGGCACCGTAAAAACGCGGGTGAGGACCGCAATGCAGGTTTTGCGACAGAGCTTGGCATGACAATGGAGCACGCCAATCCGGAAGATCTCGACCTCTACGCGCTAGGCGCGCTCGACGGCGAGGACAAACAGGCGCTCGAAGCCCATATGGCCTCCTGCGCCGCCTGCCGTCGGCAGCTCGCGACGGCGCGGCAGCGCACGGCCCTGATCGGCCTCTCTGCGCCTCCGCTCGCGCCGCCTCCGGGGCTCAAAAACGCGCTGCTCCAGCAGGCCCGCGCCGCGCGCCCGGCCGGCGCAAGCCGGCCCGCTCTCAAGCCCGCCGGAAAGATCCGCTGGGGACTGCGCTTCTCGCTCGGCTTCGCGCTCGCCGCCGCCCTGCTCGCCTTCGCCGCCTTTGAATTTGCCAGACAGGATCTCGAACGCGGCCGCCGGATCGAACAGTTGCAGGCCCAGGTCGACAGCGATGCCGCCGCGCTCCAGGCCATGGGACAGATCACCGGCGCGCCCGACTCTGCTGAGATCGCTCTGCTTGAGCAGCCCGGCGGACCTCCCGGGCAGGCCCGCGTGGTCTACAACGCCCGCATGGGCATGGGCATCTACTCCGGGCAGATCGCCCCCGCACCGGCCGGCAAAACCTATCAGCTCTGGCTCGTGCCCGCCTCCGGCGCGCCCGTAAGCGCGGGCCTCGTCGATGCCAACCAGCAGAACGGCGCGGTGGTGATGCGCCTGGCGCCCGGCGTCGCCGCCAAGGCCTTCGCCGTGACTCTCGAGCCTCTGGGCGGTATGCCCCAGCCCACCGGGCCAAAGGTGCTTGTAGGCCTGGTCAACGCTGGCTGAGCCGCTCGGGACAATACCCCGCCCCATCCCTTCGCCATCCCGCCCCAGGACGCAATACGCCTCACCGCACCCCCGGGCAGACCCCATGGGAATACGGATCTCCACGCTCATCCCGTGCAGATTGCGTGCCAATCCACAGATTGGCCTAATATTTTTTTAATCGGGGGTTCACGCCGAACTGTGGAAACCTGATCCTGCCCGCAGCACGCCTTCCGCGCTCGTTCGGGTCGTTGCGGCGCCAGATTGCCAGATATTTCCCGTTGAAATTGAAGGATTTAGACAACCTAGCAGAAGGAAATACCCTATGACAAGGGCTTCATGCAGAAAATCTCCCGAAGATCATCAGAAGAATTCCACAAATTTTTCCACAGAAGGCCGCCCTGCGCCAAGGCCTGAAACTGCGCAAAGGCCCTGTTTTTCAGGGCCTTTGCCGCTTCTCTGCCAAAATACGATTAGTGGGATCCGGCGGGCCGGGAGGTTCCAGGCCGCGACGTCGCGGGCTTGGGAGCCGACTGCATCCCGGGAGTAGCCTGCGTTGCGCTTGGCGGAGCCGGAATGCCCGACTTCACGTTGTACGCATCGATCACCTGCTTGGTGATATTGGACTCGTTGCTGGCGAACAGCACCGGCGACTGCTGCTGCGAAATGTCCAGGATCAGCGTGAACCCGTGCTGCTCCGCATAGGACTGCATCACGTCGTACACCTTCGACGCCAGGCCGTTGTACATGTCCTGCATGTCCTGCTGGAAGTCGTTGCGGTCGTCTTCCGAGTCGCGGTCGAGCTGCTTCTTCTTGTCGTCCAGATCCTTGGCCTTGGCGGCGCGCTCGGCCTCCGCCATCGTCGTGCCCTGCGTCTGCAGTTGCTTGGTCAGGGTATCCACATCGGTGCTCAGGGTCTTGAGCGCAGACTCTTTCGGGGCATACTTCTTCTGCAGGTCCGCAAAGTCGCGCTGGCCTTCGTTGGTCTGCGCAACCGCCAGTTGGAAGGCTATCACCGCAATCCGGGCTGGAGTCGCGGTCGGAGCCGCGCTCGGCGCCGCGGCGGCCGGCGCAGGCTGGGTTTGGGCGGTGGCGCTCAGAACCATCCCTGAGGCCAGCAATGCAATGAGGGCAAGAGTGCGCTTCATCTGGATCGAAAACTCCTTCGGAATTCCTGTCTGGCTCCTGTAGTTCGACGCAGAGGCAAACCCCTGCGTACTCACGGCTGCTCTTGATCCCGGTTTGTTTCGGGAACTCCCCGCCGAACCGGCAAGGCTCAATAGACGCAAACGGAGACGTCAGCAGGAACTAGATGGATTATAGGGCAGGCGGCTGAAACTGGGAAACCGGAAGAGCATCTCAGGCGCCTGCGTCCGCCGTTCGCGGCCCGCCGGCGCCTGAAGACTGTTCCCTGCGGCCCGCTCTCAGTGCGCTGCCGGTTGCGGCTGGGGCGCGTCCGGCTCGCCGCCGGCCTGCTGTGCGGGCGCCGGAATCCCGGACTTCTGGTTGTATGCCTCGATCACGGCCTTGGTAATGTCCATCGCCGGCACCGCATACAGAACCGTCTGCGTCTGCTGCTCCCCGGCATCCAGAACCAGCGTATAGCCATGCTTCTGCGCATAGTCCGTCATCAGCACGCCCACCTTCTGCGCCACGCCGTTGATGGTCTGCTGCATGTCCGCCTGGAAGTCGCTCTGCGCATCCTGGGAATCGCGGTCCAGTTGCTTCTTCTTTTCATCGATCGTGCGGGCCCGGCTCGCGCGCTCCGCATCCGTCAGCGTGGCGCTGTTCGTCTGCAGTTGCTTCGTAAGCGCGTCGATCTGGTCGCTCAGGCTCTTCAGCTGGGTTCTCGTGGGATCGTACTTCTTCTGCAGATCGGCAACATCGCGCTGAAACTCGTTGGTCTGGGCAACCGCTGCCTGGAAAGCAATCACGGCGACCTTCGCCGTCGGCACAGTGGCCGACGCGGATGGCTTTTGCTCGGCGGCGGGTCTGGTTCCAGCCGGGGTTTGGCCTGCAGCCACCATGGCAGTTGCAGAAACCAGGAAAAGTGCGGACAAAAACAGGCGCTTCATGTGAATTGAATGACTCCTTGGAGTTCCCTTGTGCGTAGCCGCCGTCGGGGCCGGGCCGTCCTGCGATGCCCTCTGAACCCTCTTCGAAAGACTTCGTGGCGCACAGCGTAGGGCGCATTTGCGCACGCCATGGCATCGCCGGGAACTAGTGGGAATTATAGAGAAGCAGGGACCAGGCAAACAAGAGACCCGGGAACAAAATCAGAGACGCCCTGCCGGCGGCGCGCCCGCGCGCTCAAAAGCTGGCCGGGAATGCGGCATCCACACCGGCCCATGCCGCCCCCATGGACTCGGATCGTAATGTCGCCTCCAGTGCGGAAAGGCCGCTCCTGCGAGCGGCCCTCTTGGCGTTTCTCCGTCTTAACTCCCTTAGAACGTCGTGGAGATGGTCAGGCGGAAGGTCTTGCGCGGCTCCCGGAACACATATTGCGCGCCGTAGGCCTGCATCGCTTCCTGGTACGTGTAATCGCCCGCGCCGCCCGGCGGGAACATTGACCGCGTGATCAGCTC
>JAJXXG010000116.1 GCA_021781255.1 Acidobacteriota bacterium | reverse complement strand
TGTCGGGCGGCGTAGGCGGTCGGCGTGAGCTCGGCGAGGGACTGGATGGAGCGGTTGGCGAGTCCGGGCAGAACATCGGCAAGATACTTGCGGATCGGGATGTTCAGTCGCCTGCAACTCTCGATCACTGAGAAGATCGCGGCGATCTTCGGCCCCGCTTCTTTACTGCCGAGATGCAGCCAGTTTCGCCTGCCGATTGCGATAGGACGCATTGAGTTCTCGGCGAGATTGTTGGATAGCTCCAGCTCGGGATGGTGGAGGAACTCGGTCAGCTTACCCCATAGCGACAGTGTGTAATTGGCTGCCTGTCCGGCCGCGCTCTTCGGCAGCGCGGTCTTCTTCACGGAGAGCACCTCAGCGCGCAGGCGCTCGAGCAACTCCGGCGCGCGCTGCTGCCGCCGCGCATCCCGCTCCGCATGATCCAGGTTCTGCTCACGAGCTTCGCGATCGATGGCGAACAACTCATCCATCAGCGCGACAACACGCGCGGCCTGCTGATCGTTCGCGTTGACCTTTACGGCATCGACGAACTTACGCCTGGCATGCGCGAGGCATCCGGCGTGAACCATCTTTGGGCCGCCAACACGGTTGTAGCCCTGATACCCGTCGGTCTGGAACAGACCACTGAAGTTGCCAAGGAACTGCTTCGGACCATCGCCATCGCGGCCCATGCGGAAGTCGAACACTACACCTTTTCCAGGCGAGCCGTACTGCCACATGTACGCCTGATGATTGCGCCCGCGCTTGTCATGCGTTTGCACGCCCACCGGCGTTTCGTCCGCCTGGATGTAGGTCCCGGCCAGCAACTCGCGCTTCATCGCCCCGGCGATCGGGATCAGCAGTTCGCCGACCCTGAGCACTCCATCGTTGAGCGTCGACAGCGGGATATCCACGCCGGCATCGCGCTTGAGCATCGCCTGCTGGCGATAGAGCGGAAGCGACGCGCAGTACTTGTTCACCACCGCCTCGATGATTACCTGGTCGGAGAGGATCGACTTGGCCACGATGCGCTCCGGCACGGGAGCAGTTTCTACGCCTTGTTCGCAACCGCGGCAGGCCCGCTTCTCGCGCTTGATCACCTTGACGTAGTACTCAGCCGGGCGAACATCAAGAACTTCCGTCTCTTCGTAGCCGATCACCGAGGTCTGGCTGCCGCACTGGCCGCAACGGCACTGCTCCGGGGTGCAAGCGATGATCTGCTCCACCCGCTCCAGATGGCTCGGCAACTGCTGACGTCCGGGATGCTTGCGACGGGGCTTGTTCGCTGGCTCGGCTTGCGGCGCCTGGTCTGATGCCGGCCAAGTCACTGCTTCCCGGTTGCTCTCGGCTGCAACTTCATCGCTTGATACAGCCGGTTCCAGATCCAGAAGCCGAAGTTGTAAATCGCTCAGCGTCTCGCTCTGCTTGCCATAGCGTGCGATCCGGCTCAGGCGCAGACGCTCTTCAAGAACCTGGATCTTCACTTCGGCCAACGCCAGCGCCTGATCCTTGCGCGACAACTGCTGATCCTTTTCAGCCAGCTGCGCTTGAAGCTGCGCCACGATCGCGGCAAGCTTCAAGTCAGGCTGCTCGTTGTGCGCCGGCACGTTCACGATGCTCTATCGATAGCAGAGATCGCTGTGGATTGGTACGTATAATTCCCCAGTGTTTACGCACTTTTCCGTGACTGCGCTGATTCCTCGTCCACCCCTCTGCGATACCACTTCCGCTCCCGCGTCTGGACCAGGTCGATGCCTCCGATCAGCAGCGCAAAATGCTCCCGGCTCAGCTGCACGCGCTTCTCCGTGCCCGCCGCAGCAGGCCAGTGAAGACGCCCGCCCTCCATCCTCTTCGAGCACACCCACAAGCCATCTTCATAATGCCCCATTTCGCTATGTGATTGATAAATCGAGATCCGCCTGGAGTGGAGAAGTCGTCGTGGGGTGCGATTTGTTCGCCCGGACCTGCTCCAGGAAGCGCATCGCCTGCTCGTTCTCGATATTCTCCTTATTGAGCACCCACGGGCCGCAATATATTGGCCGTTCTGCAGAAATAGAACCACGCCGAATAGCGCGTTGCAAAGTGTCTTTGGATATTCCCATTCGGCGCGCAGCGTCAGAGAGATTCATCCATCCTTCTGATTCCTGGCGCTCAGCACTGTGACACTCGATTTGATGGCGATGACGCAGTTGCGCTACCGCATCGCGCGTCCAGTAATTTCCGTTGACTGTCGATAGCTTTGCGCGATTGAGAAAACCGGCAATCCTTTCGTCGTTGCAGATACGGGACAATACGCGAACCGCTTCGACGATATCCTTTGGAACGGTTCCGCGCCTGTCGCCACGGCGGCGCCGCGGTAAACGCAGCGGCGTGTGAACGCCGCCTTTCCAGTGAATCAGCAAGACCACCTCGCTGGTTTGATCGTCTATGTCCACGACGATTTCGCGGATCAAGGCTCGCAGTAATCGCTTCTTAGTGCGTTCATCAGCGTGTGGGTTGTTCCATAGAGCTTCCAGATCGCTGGCCAGGTTGGCGAATTCTTCCATCGAGCCAACGGTTGCAGACTTTGCACACTCGCTCTCACTAGCAATACGTGCTTCGATGGCATGCACTTCTTCAAGAGCAACGTTCCAGCGACGCTCCAGTTCTTGCGCAACCAGGCGATTATCTGGATCTGCGGCCTCATATTGCCGTTCTGCGCGTTGGCACCGGTAGAGTGCCGCCTGCATGTCACGACGCAACGCAGCAAGAACATCGGAATGTGCCTCGGCCCGTTGTTGGGTCGCCATAATCGCCGCTTCTAACGCTGCCGGCTGAACCACGGAAAGCAGCTGCCGCGCGACCGCCGGATCGACATTTCTTCCGCTGAATGCCACACAGCGGGCTTCCTTGTTGTCCAGATATGCTCTCGGACAAGCATACCGGACGGTCTCGCCATCCGGGCCCTTGTAGAACACCCGCAGCATACGGGAACATCGCCGACAGCGCAACAGTCCGGTGAGAAGCCCGCTGCCCTTACGAGCTGCGCCCGACGGCTCATAATCGCTGAGCCGGTTGCCGATAATTATTTTCTGAACGTGCTCGAACTGCTCCCAGCTTACATACCCTTCATGTGTGCCCGGAATCAAGGCAACCCAGCGTTCACGCGGCCTGCGGCGAGTGCGTTGTACCGACACGCCCTGATCGTAAACTGCGATGTTTTCCGTCTTTCCATAGGCATAGGCTCCCCCATATGCAGGGTTAGTAAGGATGTTGTGGACAGAGCTATAGGCCGGACGCCGCCAATGAACAGCCCCACGAAGGGTGCGCGCAGGCAGCATCAGATCGTGCTCCATAAACCAGAGCAGGGTCTGGCGGGCACTGCCCAACTCAAACAACTTCGCGTAGACCAATTCAATGGCCCGCCGAATGCGCTCATCCGGGTCCTTCTGCAGTCTTCCGTCTTCATCTTTTACGAATCCAACAGGACAGTGGGAAACCAACTCGCCGCGCCGGGCCTTTGCCACGCGGGCCTCGCTGGCCCTCTGACGAAGCAAGTCCAATTCATATTCGTTGAGCGTTCCCTTCAATCCGAGGAGCAACCGGTCATTGCCCAGTCTTGGCGAATAGACGGTCTCCTGATCGACAAGCAGCGTGTCAACGATGCGGCACACTTCGACCAGTTGTTGCCATTCGCGGCTGTTGCGCGCAAAGCGAGAGACTTCCCGGGCGCATACCGCGCCAACTTCTCCGAGGCAAACCTGAGCCACCATCCGTTCGAAGCCGGTCCTCGTTACGCTGCCACCAGCTGATCGGCCAAGGTCTTCATCAATGATTTCCACTTCGGACCAACCGAGCGTGCGTAGATGAGCCTCCATGGCGTACTGCAGCTTCTGGCTCTCCAGGTTGTTCAATACCTGGTACGGAGATGACTGGCGCACGTACAAGATCGCTTTGCGGGAAATGTGTTGTGGCCTGATCTTGTCACTCATTACGCCCCCCTCTTTCTTGCGGGGCGCAATCGAGACTGCCGGTCCGCGTGCTGATGAGCAACTGCGCCAGCAGGCTTACTACTTCGACTCGTGTCTGTGCTGACAGATCGCTCCAGTGCGGAACGACGGGTTGTCCGTCGAACAGCACCAACTGCCTTCTCCATTTTGCTTCGGGGATCGCTGCCATCCGTACCTCCAGAACCGGCATGGCCGGTTGGCAGCGGTTGTATCACTGTTAACCGCAAGGAGGCACGTTGCTCCATGAGCGTTTGCTCAAGAGAGCGCAGCGTCTCGCAATCAACATACGGAACAGCATCGAGTCTCATTTGCGCGCACTGGGCCGCGTCGAACATCCACTTCGGAACTTCAACCAGCATCGTGTGGGGGGGAGATTCAGGAAGCTTGCACAAGTACGCCCGCTCCGAGTGAGGGCCGCCTGCTTTGCGCGTCGCAATGGTGAGCCCAAACCAACGGTGCCACGGATAAAGGACTTCCCGCGGATCAAAAGTGATTTCGTGGGTTTTCTGTCGAGGGTTTGCATAACCCTGAGCCATCGAAGAACACCAGCTTCAGACGGTTGCGACGCGCATTGGTGAACAGGAAAATGTGTCCGCTGGCAGGATCGCATTCCAGCACATCGCGGATCTTGCCCCATAGCCCATCGAACCCGATGCGCATGTCTGTGGCGCCGGTCGCCACGTAAATCCGCGTCGCCGCTCCCAGAGCAAACATCGCGCTCAGCCCTCGAGAACTGCGATGAGCCGCTTCAGATGGGAAGCGTCGAAGCCAGCCTCCACCACGATCGCACGGCCGTTCGACAGTTCCACACGCAAGGCGCT
>JAJXXG010001273.1 GCA_021781255.1 Acidobacteriota bacterium | reverse complement strand
CAAGAGCATGTGGTGACGGCGCAAGCCTCGCTGACACTGCGAGAGTTTGCGGCGACGCTGCCGCCCAACTGCCGCCATGAGGCCTTCCCCGTTTTTGAAGGAACAGATCTGAAGGGGGCAGTTTCCGTCTGGTCGATTATGAAGACGCCTTCTGAACACTGGCACTCAGCCACGGTGAGAGACATAACAGACACGCGAGTGGCTCACATTCCGCCTGACTGCGACTTGTCAGAGGCGATGCGCCTGTTGATGAGCGAACACAAGCAGCCGCTGTTGCTGGTTGTGTCTGATGAAGGCAAGATGCGAGGCATTGTTACAAAGACCGACATATTGCAGACCCTGAAGTTGCGAAGAGAGCCGCGTCTGGAGCCGGAGAGCGTAGCGGCAACTGCTGATTCATAGCTCTGCTCAAGCGCGCTCGAGGAGGTGCGTTACGGCTGATTTTCCTGTCTCAGAGCTCGCAGTCGAACCGGAAGGGCAATCGAACAAGAAGGGCCAGTTCGGCGTGGCCCTTGAGCCCGAGGTAGTGAAGATATGCCTGTTTGCCGTCGCTGTCGGATTTGCCAGCGGGCTGACGGCCCAGGGCCTGCTGGAACTCATCTACCTGTTCACGAACATTTTTTACTTCGGGCATTTTTCCTTTGCCATCAGCGACCCGGCGCTCAACCATCTTGGAGCGTGGGCGATTCTGATTCCGCCCATTGGCGGCCTGCTGGTGGGCATCATGATCTACCTTTGGGAGCCGACGCTGAAGGGGCATGGGATTCCCGAAGCCATGGAATCGGTGCTGTTCGGGCACAGCCGCATGCGATTGCGAGTGGCGATCCTGAAGCCTCTGGCCACAGCCCTTGCGATTGGAACCGGCGGCCCGTTCGGCGCAGAAGGCCCGATCATTCAGACAGGAGCGGCAATCGGTTCCCTTTTCGGGATGTCCATCGGACTTTCGCCTTACTACCGGCGAGTTCTGCTGGCATCGGGAGCGGCGGCGGGCATGGCCGCGACGTTTACGGCGCCGCTGGCGGGCACCCTGGTCGCAATTGAGCTTTTGCTTTTTGAGCTCCGGGCCCGTTCGTTCATCCCGGTGGCGCTTGCTGCCGCTGCCGCCACCAGTGTCAGGATCTACTTTGTGGGGTGGGCGCCGCTTTTTCCGACTGCGGCCTACAAACTGACATCCATGCGCGAGCTGTGGCTCTTTGCCCTGCTGGGGGTTTTGATGGGGCTTGTAGGCGTGGCGATGATCCGGGCGCTGGGGTGGCTTGAGGACTTCTTCGACGAGCTTCCGATTCAATACGCGGTGATATGGTCGCCCGCAATCGGCGCCTTGGCGCTGGGTATTATCGGATATTTTTATCCGCAGGTGCTGGGGACCAGTTATGGCACGATCCGGGACATGCTGAACGACCGTCTGACGACAGGGTCCCTGGTTGGCATTTCCATTGCGAAGTTCTGGGCGCTGGTCATCTCGCTGGGTTCCGGGACGACAGGGGGCGTCTTTGCACCGTCACTGGTAGTCGGCGGAGGCCTGGGTGCGGCGTTTGCAATTCTGTTCCATCACATTTTTCCCTCGCTGGTCAGCGATCCGGCCTTTTATGCGCTGGCTGCGATGGCGGCGGTTTTCGGAGGTATTGCGCGTGCGCCTTTGACCAGCATTGTGTTTCTGTTTGAGCTGAGCCACAACCCGAACGCGCTGCTACCCCTGATTGTTTGCGTGATGATTTCTGATGGGGTCGTACGCCTTCTGAGCCGCGACTCGATTATGACCATCAAGCTGGTGAAGCGTGGCCTGATTATTTCGCAGGATTATTCGGTGCCGGTGTTGATGCGTGCCAAGATTGACCAGGTCATGCGGAAAAAGTTCAATCAGCTTTCTGGGGATGACGAGCTGCGGAATGTGGTTCGAAACTTTGTGCCAGGCGATGTGGATCTGATTCCAGTAGTGGAGCAGGACGGCAGGCTGATTGGCATTGTTGAGGCACACGATTTGTTGCGGAGCGAGCCGATTGATCACCATTTCAAGCTGCGCGAGATTGCTCGGCGTGATTATGTGATTGCTTATCCAGGCGAGCTGATCGACCGGGTTCACCGCGAAATGATGCTGAAGAACACGGAAAACGTGATCGTTGTTGATCCCGGAAATGCGCGCAAGCCGATCGGGCTGGCGCGGGCCAACGATATTCTGAAGCTGCGGCGGTGGCTGATGGAAGAAGAGACGCGCGAGGAGCTTATGGCCTCGGCGGAGAAGCCAGAGGGAGCCAGTGAGGATTCGCCACAATGAAGCAGTCAAGCGGTGGATTGCGCGTGGAGAGAGTTGATTGTGTTCAACGAAGAAAAGCCCGGACGATGCCGGGCTTTTTGATTTGGAGGCGTTCGTCCTAGAGTTTCTCGTAGAACTCGCAGGCAGAGCAGGAGATATAGACGCCGCCGGGGATTCCGCGCTCGCGGTCCTTGACGCGCTTGACGATGCGGGTGGGCTTGCTGCACTTGGGGCAGTCGGTGCTCTTGGTGGTGTCCATGACCTTTTTACGGTCAGCAGTTTTCGCAATTTTCGCCATGACGGCTGGTTCTCCTCAAAAACTTTGTGAAAGGCGCGATCGCACACGATGCGCACTGCGGCCGGGCTTCGCGTCTTTGCGCCCTGATTGCTTCCGCGAACAATTTTCGGGAGGGGTTGGGCGGACCGGGAAGGTTCCGTACTCGCTAGGAGTAGTTTACATCAAGAGCGGCGGATTCCGGCGCTGTGGGCAGCCTTGGATGGCAGGGCAAGCGCGGGGGTGACGGGCCGCATTGTGTGCGCTGGGAGGCGTCCTTTAGCATGGACATCGGTTTCGAAATCAGATGAGCGTGACGCTGCAAGCCAGCGCAATGGAGGAAAGCCGATGACGACTGCGAGCTGCGATATTGGGTTGATTGGCCTTGCCGTGATGGGGCAGAACCTTGTGTTGAACATGAATGACCACGGCTTCAAGGTGGCGGTGTATAACCGCACGGTGTCAAAGGTGGACGTGTTTCTGGCCAACGAAGCCAAGGGTACGCAGGTGGTCGGGGCGCACTCGATCGAGGAGCTTGTGGGGCTGCTGAAGCGGCCGCGGCGGATCATGTTGATGATCAAAGCGGGCAGCGCGGTGGATGCGGAGATCGAGAAGCTGGTTCCCTACCTCGAGGCCGGCGACATCCTGATTGATGGTGGCAACTCGCTCTATACGGATACGACGCGGCGGACGAAGGACCTGGCGGCGAAGGGGATTTTGTTTATCGGCACGGGCGTTTCCGGAGGCGAAGAAGGCGCGCGGTTTGGACCGTCGATTATGCCGGGCGGAAATCCGGCGGCGTGGCCGCACGTGAAGCCGATCTTCCAGGCGATTGCGGCGAAGGTGGAAGATGGGACTCCGTGCTGCGACTGGGTGGGTGAGGAAGGCGCGGGCCACTTCGTAAAGATGGTCCACAACGGCATTGAGTACGGCGACATGCAGCTGATCTGCGAGGCGTATCAGCTGATGCGGACGGGGCTGGGCGCGTCGGCGGACGACCTGCACGAGATTTTTGCCGAGTGGAACAAGGGCGAGCTGGACAGCTTTCTGATTGAGATTAGCGCGGCGATTTTTGCGAAGAAAGATGAGGACGGTGCGCCGCTGCTGGACAAGATTCTGGACACGGCCGGGCAGAAGGGCACGGGCAAATGGACGGCGATCAATGCGCTGGACATGGGGATGCCGGTGACGCTGATTGGCGAGGCGGTGTTTGCGCGGTGCCTGTCGGCGCTGAAGGATGAGCGCGTAGAGGCGTCGAAGGTGCTGACGGGGCCCGCGGGCGGCGCAGTGGGCGACCGCATGGAATTTATTGAGAATGTGCGACGCGCGCTTTACTGCTCCAAGATGGTGAGCTATGCGCAGGGGTACATGCTGCTGCGCGAGGCGGGCGAAGTGTATGGCTGGAACCTGAACATGGGCGGCATTGCGCTGATGTGGCGCGGCGGATGCATTATCAGGAGCCAGTTTTTGGGGAAGATCAAGGAAGCGTATGCGAAGAATCCGGGGCTGGAGAATTTGCTGCTGGATGAGTTTTTCTCGGGCGTGCTGAACAACTATCAGCCGTCGTGGCGGAAGGCGATTGTGCATGCGATCGAGCTGGGGGTGCCGACTCCGGCGTTCTCGACAGCGCTGGCGTTTTACGACGGCTATCGGACGGCGCGGCTGCCGGCGAATCTTCTACAGGCGCAGCGGGATTTCTTTGGAGCGCATACCTACGAGCGCGTGGACAAGCCGCGGGGTGAGTTCTTCCATACAAACTGGACGGGCCACGGCGGGCGAGTGTCGTCGTCAACCTATAACGCGTAAGGTGGGGCTTCGGCAGGGGAGGAATTTTCCCCTGCCGGAGTGGATTTTCGCTTGACAGGGGCGGGTGTGCGGGGCTAGAAACATACCAACTGGTCGGTATTTTATGAAAAATGGCTTGAACCCAACTTTGAAGCAATCGAAGGCGCCTCGGAAGATTGTGGCGCCGGTCCGGACAAATGCGCGCGAGAAGCTTCTGAATGCAGCGCTACGCATGATTCGCGAGAAGGGCTACGCCGGGACTTCAGTGGATGAGCTATGCGCGGCGGCGGGCGTGACGAAGGGCGCGTTCTTCCATCACTTTGCGAGCAAGGAAGAACTGGCGGTCGCAGCGGCCGAAGTGTGGCGCGGGCGCGCTGCGGGGCTGCTCACGATGGAGCCTTACCGGCACCTGACGGATCCGGTCGAGCGGCTGCTTGCCTATGTTGACCTGCGCAAGTCGCTGCTCGACGGCCCGCT
>JAJXXG010001288.1 GCA_021781255.1 Acidobacteriota bacterium | reverse complement strand
TGTCATAGGGCTCTGCTGCGATGGCAACCCTTTCCTGCTGGTGCACTTCCACGTCTGCATACGTGGTGGCAGGCTCCACGGGCGGGACTTTATGGCTCCTGGCCAGCGCTGGCAATGCCAGGCAGGCCACCATCAGCGGCAGTGCTTTCAAGACCCTCATCGTTCTCGTCGACTGTATCATTTGAGGTTAGACCGGCGGCAGCGAAATTCCGTTACGCACGATGATGATGCTCGTCTACAATCTCGCGTTGCTGGCGGTCCTGCTTGTTGGGGCCCCATGGTGGATATGGCGCATGGCCACAACGCAGAAATATCGCGAAGGTCTTGCGGCCCGGATCGGTCGCATACCGGCAGCGCTACGTGCGGCCTCCAAGGGGCGGCCCATCGTCTGGCTTCATGCCGTATCAGTGGGCGAAGTGCTTGCTGTGAGCCGACTTGTGGAGGAGATGGAGCGCGCATTTCCTGATTACCGCGTCCTCATCTCCACGACTACGCGCACAGGCCAGCAGCTTGCGCGGCAGCGTTTTGGCGGGGAGCGCGTCTTCTACTGTCCGCTGGATTTGCCCTGGGCGGTTCGTGCGTATCTTCGTGCATTGCAACCGCGTCTGCTTGTTCTGGCAGAGACCGAATTCTGGCCCAACCTGCTGACAGCCTGCTTCCGGCGTGGGATTCAAGTCGCCGTGGTGAATGCACGCATCTCGGATCGCTCCTGGCCGCGCTATCGTCGTCTGCGCCGATTCTGGCGGCCGCTGCTCTGGCGTCTGCGCTGCGTCATGGCCCAAAGCCAGGCCGATGCCGAGCGACTTTGCGCTCTTGGTTGCCGGCCGGAACGCATCCTTGTTTCCGGCAATCTGAAGTTCGACGTGCGCGCCGCCGCCCAGATGCCGGTCGCGCAACTCCTACGGAAGCTTGCGCCAGCGCAGCGTTTCATTGTGGCAGGCAGTACGCTGGAGGGCGAAGAGGCTGCACTGCTTGATGCCTGGCCCGCGCTGCTAGCGGCGGACTCAAACCTGATCCTGGTTCTCGCGCCGCGCCATCCTGAGCGATTTGCGGATGTTGTAGAGTTGCTTCGCACATCCCGCGTCCAGTTCTCGCGCCGCTCGGAGTGGGCTGCCGCGGATGATGCGGAAATGCCTATGCTTGCATCCGGCTCAATTGTCCTGCTCGACACAATCGGCGAGCTTGCGTCAATTTATTCATTGGCTTCAATAGCCTTTGTGGGTGGCAGCCTCGTTCCTGCTGGCGGCCACAACCCTCTGGAGCCAGCGCAATTTGGAGTGCCCATCGTGATGGGGCCTCACTATGCCAACTTTCGCGCCATTGTGGAGGATTTGCGTGCGCACGATGCCATTTGTATCGTGCCAAGAGAGCAGTTTGCGCAGTCCGCCGCAAGCCTGATTTCTGATCGCGAGTCCGCACTTGCGATGGGTGAGCGTGCGCGCAGCGTTTTTGAGCAGCAATCGGGCGCAACAGCGCGTACGCTGAATGCACTGCGAGAGATGATTGAGACTCGGGAGGTTGTTCGATGAAGCGTCCATGGCTTCTTCCCTTTGTCCCGCTCTATGCCGCGGGTGTGGCATGGCGCAATATGCTTGCCGACAAAGGATGGGAGCCAGTGCAACGGCTGGCATCTTCTGTCGTGAGCATAGGTAATCTCTCCACGGGCGGTGCGGGCAAGACGCCACTCGCAATCGAGCTGGCGCGCCTGCTCTCGAAACGTGGGTTCTATGTGGACGTGCTTTCTCGCGGCTACGGTCGCCGTACTTCCATTGCGGCTCGGGTTCGTATGGATGGTGTGGCCGAGGAGTTTGGCGACGAGCCACTGCTGATTGCGCGCAACACACGCCTGCCAGTTTTTGTAGGTGAAGAACGCTACGCCGCCGGTCTGCTTGCCGAAGGGTACATTCCGCAGGAAGACGCTGGACGGCCTTGCGCCCATCTGCTGGACGACGGTTTTCAGCATCGCCGGCTCGCCCGCACCGTGGATATCGTTCTGCTGAATCGCGCAGACTGGCATGATGTTTTGCTTCCGGCAGGCAATTTGCGCGAGTTTCACTCGGCTGTGCGGCGCGCGCATGTTCTCGTGATCCCGCAGGAAGAGCCTGAGCTCGAAAGCGAACTGCGCGCATGGGGCTGGATGGGGCCCGTGTGGCGATTGCACCGCCGCATGCAGGTTCCTTCCGTTGAAGGCCCCGTTGCCGCCTTCTGCGGTATTGCACGGCCCGGACAATTCTTTAATGGTCTTCGCGCTGGAGGTCTCACAGTTGCCACGCAAACGGCTTTCAGGGATCACTTCTGCTATCGCGTGGCGGATTGTTACGGTCTTATTGATTCTGCGCGCACCACCGGCGCAAAGGCCTTTGTGACTACGGAGAAGGATCTTGTGCGTCTGGGCTCCCTGAGCGGAGTTCTGCACAGTGATTTCCCGCTCCATGCAGCGCAGCTGCAGGTCTCCCTCGAAGAGGAGTCGGCTGCGTTGGACTGGCTGGTGGCCCGGATTGCTCCGGCTGTGAGCGCACAACCCGTGTGAGAAAATCAGAGCTTGCACACTCAGTCAAAGTTCCGCCTTCTGGTGGTCCGTCTTGGGGCGATGGGGGACATTCTTCATGCGCTGCCGGCGGTCGTCGCGCTGCGTCATGCGCATCCCGGCTGGCAAATCGACTGGGTTGTAGAGCCGCGCTGGCGGGCTCTGCTTTCGGCGGCTGGTGCGCAAAGCCGCGACCCCGACGAGATTCATCCGCGACAGCCAGTTGTTGATAGGCTTCTTTTTGCTTCGACGAAGGAATGGAGGCGTTCTCCGTTCAGTTCATCCACCATGGGCGAGCTTCGCGCTTTGCGCCGTGAGTTGCGCAACGCGCGCTACGACGCCGTGCTTGATCTGCAGGGGGCGCTGCGCTCGGCTATCCTCGCCCGTCTTACCGGTTCTCTGCGCCGCATTGGCGAAGCTGAACCACGAGAGCGCGCTGCACGTTGGTTCTTCACTGAGCGCATCGTGACCTCCGGCGCACACGTCATTGAACAGGATCTCGAGCTCGCTTCAGCCGTTGCAGGAGACGAGTTGAAGCATGTAATGCCAATCCTTCCTGTCGATCCTGAAGCGGAAGCCTTTGCTGATCGGCTTTTCGCTGAGGTTCCGGACCGTCCTGCAATCTTGCTGAATCCCGGAGCGGGCTGGGGCGCCAAGCGTTGGCCTGTCGAGCGCTATACCACCGTCGCTTGCGCACTTGTTGAGCGTGGTTTTCGCATCTTGGTCAACATCGGCCCCGGCGAGCAATATCTGGCCAATGCGATTTGTGCCCAGGCAGGTCCGTTCGCGGTGCCTCTTTCCGGTAATCTGGCACAGCTCATTGCCGTTTCACGACGCATCTCGCTCGCCATTGCCGGAGACACTGGCCCTCTTCACCTTGCGTGTGCCCTTGGCAGGCCGGTGGTGGGCATTTACGGCCCCACCGACCCAAGCCGCAATGGCCCTTTTGCAACGCGTTTTCGCGTTCTACGCAGTCCAATCAGCAGGCGGGACCACACACGCCGTGCCGAGGCTGAAGCCGGGCTTCTCACCATCCAGCCTGAAGAGGTTCTTCAAGCCGCCGAGGCCTTGCTTTATCCTGAATCAACCGCATGAGCACGACACCGGAAAATTTGCAGCCAGATTCCCCGCATCCTGAGGCGCAGCAGGACTGGATCAGCCGATGGCAGCGCGTTGCGCGCCGCATCCGTGTGCCGCTGGGCTTTCTGGCCGCCGGGCTCTATCTCTTTGAGTTGTCGCAGCGTGCCCCCCGGCCCGCAGCCATCGCATGGAGCCTGGCGCTCGTGCTGCCCGGGCTCTGGCTGCGTGGATACGCCGCGGGCTATGTGAAAAAGAATCGTGAACTCACACAGACTGGTCCCTATGCACACACTCGCAACCCGCTCTACCTGGGCTCCATGATGATCGCCTTCGGATTTGCCTTGGCGCTGCTCAGCTGGCCTGTGGCTGCGGTTCTTGCCGTGGGATTTCTAATTATCTACGTTCCGGTCATTGCCTCAGAGGAGCGCTTTCTTCGCGCTACTTTCCCGGATTTCGAGGCCTATTGTCGCCGCGTTCCCCGCCTGTTGCCCAGGCTCACACCTGCACGCCCTGAAAACGCCACACCCGGAAGCTTCTCATTCCCGCTCTATCTGCGTCACCGCGAGTACAATGCGGCTATAGGCGCAGCGTTGCTTTACTTCGGCTTGCTGGTTCTGCGGCCGCTGGTAAGTGGTTTATTGCACAGCGTCCGATGAGATCTTTGCTCAATCTCAGTCCAATTTTTTTGAGGAGTCTGGCCAAACGGTGAATTTGCGAACGACGGGGACGACCCTTTTTTGTATTTTCTTGCTGGCCGCCACCGTTGTTGGCCAGCAGGTTCCCACGCTCACGCCTCCGCGGCCGGGATTCAGCTTCCCTGAGAAGCAAACCCTCACGTATTCAGTGGATTGGCGTGTTTTCCCCGCTGGAACAGCCGTGGTCCATCTTGAACAAATGGGTGACCGCGAAAAGATCACCGCAATGGCGCAGACGGTTGGCGCCATCAATCTGCTTTTTCACGTCAGCGACCACTTTGAGTCGCTCATTGACCGTTCGCGCGCCTGCACTTACCAGTTCAACAAGCAGACCATTGAGGGCCGCCGCAGGGTGAACTCCACCTTAAGTATTGACTACGCACAGGCCAAATCTGTTCTGGACCAGAAGAACATGGTGACTGGCGCCGTCAAGCACGTGGAAAATTCCGTGCCGGGCTGCATGACCGACCTTTTGACGGGCATGTTTTACGCGGCCT
>JAJXXG010000292.1 GCA_021781255.1 Acidobacteriota bacterium | reverse complement strand
TGCAGCCTGCCTGACGAATGGCTTTGACGAGGATGCTGTATTCGTCGTCGGCCATGCGCGTGCGAAGGGTCTTCTTGATGTAGCGCTCGTCAGACGTAACGAAATCCTTGTGGACAAAGGAATCAACGTCTCGAATCTGCAGCTTGATGGTGGCGCGAACATTGTTGAAGCGGATCACCTGGCCGAACTCACTGACGATTTTCAGGCCGCGATCAACACGACCGAGATGGTTGTTGGCCATCTCTAACACAAACAAGTCCTCAAAAATATCTTTGTCAATCATGGGTAGTCTCCCAAGCTCTTGATTGCGGCGAATACCGAAGGAATGGTTGCGAAGCGTTCATTTCTTTCTATTAGCGGGCATGTTGGAGATAAGTTCTTCCTCGGGGAGAAATGGATACATGTCCTCGAGATTGGGCGTGAGAATTTTCCCGTCTGGTAGCACCCTGGAGCGAAGCCGAGGCTCGAAGCCCTGCAGGGAGTCTAGTTGGACATCAAAAAGGGCAAAGCCTTCGCGGTCGAGTTCACGCTGAACGATATCCAGGTCAGCGTGAGTGCTAATCGAGAAGGAAGGAATTCCATAGGCATTGGCGATCTTTGTCATCCCAGGAAAGGTGACGCCTGAATCGGGTCCCTCACCGATGCGGCGACCGTCAAAAAAGCTGGTCTGCGTCTGACGGATGGAAAGATAGCCGCCATTGTTCAGAACAAAAATCTTGATGGGCAGGTTGTAACCGACAATAGTCTGCAGCTCCTGTACATTCATTTGAATAGACCCTTCACCAGCCAGGCAGATGGTTCGTGCTCCGCGTGCCACGGCAACGCCGATGGAGGCAGGCAGGTCATAACCCATGGATGCACAACCAGAGTTGGAGATGAGGCGCTGACCCTGCTTGAGCTTTGCGGTCTGGTAGGGGACGATGCAGGCCGTTGCGTTGCCGCAGACGACTGCGTCACTGGGGCTGAGCATGGCGAAGAGCCGGTCGATGAAGTCGTAAGGGTTCAGCGGCGGCCCGGGAACTCGCTGGTTGTTCTGAACTGTGGGGTACGTTGCGTTCCATTCCCGCGCGCGTTCGAGCCACGCTCGATGAGCCGGCGCGGATGACCAGCCGGATTGCCTGATTTGCCGTTCCATTTCAGCGAGGAATAGCTTTACATCGCAGTGAACGGCAATGTCTGGCTGGAAGAGCGGTTTGCGTAGTTCCTCGGCGTCAATGTCGACTTGAATTGTGGTGGCAAAGCGTGCGAAGGAATTCCAGTTATAGCTGATCTGCCGAATGTTGAGGCGCGAGCCGAGGATGAGCAGTACGTCGGCATTTTGAGCGGTGAAATTTCCGGCGCGGTCGCCAATGGTGCCTGGGCGGCCGCAAAAAAGTGGATCGTCGCTTGCTATCAGATCGTGAGTCCACGCGGTGACGACAGGAATTTGAAGTAGACGAATAACGGATTCGAATTGTGAAAGTGCCTGGCCGATGCGTACACCACTGCCGACCATGAGGACGGGGCGCTCCGCGGCGCGAAGGCGGGCGAGGGTATCCGCAACCTGCTTTTCGATTTTCTCTGGATCAAAGTTTTGAGCATCTTCAGAGGGGTCATAGTGGCGCAATTTCTCGGGATCAATTTGTGCGGACTGCACGTCGACGGGAATGTCAAGCCAGCAGGGGCCAGGGCGCCCACTTTGGGCGAGATGCCAGGCACGCTCGAGGTGACAGGCGATAGTAGACGGATCAGTGACGAGGACCGAGTATTTGGTAATACCTTGCACCATGCGGATGATGTCAACTTCCTGATCGCCGAGCTGGCGAAGCTGCGAGAGGCCGTAAGTGGACATGCAGGTTTCACGCTTTACCTGTCCAGAGAGGACAAGCATGGGTATTGAGTCCGTCCAAGCGCCGAAGACGCCGTTGAGCGCATTAATGCCTCCGGGACCTGTGGTGACATTCAGAATCGCCGGCATGGACGTGATGCGGGCATAGCCCTCGCAGGCCATTGCGGCTGCCTGCTCATGATGGGTGCACACAAAGGAGAGATCCGAAGTTCCTACGGAATCATTGAGGTGCATGGCTCCGCCCCCGGTTACAAGAAAGACATGCCGAGCGCCCCAAGTATGCAACCGATTAAAGACGTAGTCTGAGAGCTTCATACGCAGTTGCTGTCCAAGGTTAACTCTGGGGCCGCGGCTATGGGCCTTTGTGGGATTGCGCTAACTCAGCGACCTATCTGACGTGCCATGATAGCAGTTTCACGAAGCATCGACGGCATGGAACGCAGGCCCAGCCATTACTGAAGATATGCCTGCGGAATGGGGCATAGAGCCTTCAAGCCGACGGATTTGATTGGTTCCGATTTATGCTGAAGGCGTGAAGCCGCTGAACCGGGAAGACCTTGCGCATGTGCTGGAGCGGACGCAAACGCTGTGGGAGCGGGCGCGGGGCGGACGCATGTTTCTGGCTGGAGCGACGGGATTCTTTGGAGCGTGGCTGCTGGAGAGTCTGGCTTACTGCAATCGCGAACTGGATTTGCGGGTGCAGGCAACGGTGCTGAGTCGCGATCCGGAGGGGTTTCTGCGACGTATGTCGCATCTGCGTGGTGAGAGCTGGCTTGAATTTTCAAAAGGCGATGTGCGCAATTTTGCACCACCAAAACAGCGGTTTGACTTCGTGGTGCATGGAGCTTCACCGACCCTACCGTCCAAGGCAGGATCGCGACAGGAGCGGCTGGAGACGCTGATTGAAGGCACGCGGCGGATGCTGACGCTGGCGGAGAAGGTTGAAGCAAAGAGCATGCTGTTTGTGAGCTCGGGCGCAGTGTATGGCAGGCAGCCGGAGGATGTGAGCCACATCCCAGAGGAGTACACAGGCGCGCCAGACTGCCTGGATCCAAAAGCGGCGTATGGCGAAGGGAAGCGGGTTTCCGAGTTGATGTGTGCTCATCATGCGGAAGAGACGGGGATGCCGATTGCGATTGCGCGCTGCTTTGCGTTCGTGGGGCCTCACCTGCCGCTGGATGCGCATTTCGCGATTGGGAATTTTATTGGAGATGCGCTGGAGGGGAGGACGATTCGCGTGAATGGTGATGGGACACCGATGAGGTCCTATCTCTATGCTGCAGATTTGGCTATATGGCTGTGGACGCTGCTGCTGCGCGCCCCGGAGATGGGCGCGAGTCCGGCGGTGTTCAACGTGGGATCAGGCGAGGCGGTGAGCATTGCGGAGCTGGCGCGGGTGGTGGCCGAAGTAGTGAATCCGGAGTGCTCTGTGGAGATTGCGAGAGAGGCAGAGCCGGGCGCGGCGCGGCAGCAGTATGTGCCAAGCGTAGAGAAGGTGGAGCGCGAACTTGGACTGCATGCGTGGGTCGGATTGCGCGAAGCGATTCGGCGCACGGCCGAATGGCACAAGCTATGCGCGTGATGCGAGGTGAGCCGAGTTGGACTCTGCTTCCTTGCAGGAGGCATCCTGTGCGCAGACGGCGGTTTCGATCCAGTCGCAAAGCATGTGGCCGCAGAGGATGTGGCACTCCTGAATGCGCGCGGTGTCTGACGACGGAACTCGCAGCGTGAGATCAGCGAGGTTGGCGAGCTCGCCGCCGGATTCGCCGGTGAAGGCGATGGTGAAAGCGCCAAGTGATTTGGCAGTCTCAACTGCGGCGCAAACATTGCGGCTGTTGCCGGAGGTGGAGATGCCGACGAAGATGTCCCCAGGCACGCAGAGTCCCTCAACCTGGCGGGAAAAGATGCGCTCGACGCCGTAGTCATTGCCGATGGCGGTGAGGATAGAAGTATCCGTAGTAAGGGCGACGGAAGCCAGGCCACGGCGTTCGCGGCGGAAACGGCCCATGAGCTCAGCGGCGAGGTGCTGGGAGTCTGCCGCGCTGCCGCCGTTGCCGCACCAGAGGACCTTGTTGCCGGCTAGCAAGGCGCGCGTCATTTCCTGAGCGATTTGCTCAAGGAGAGACTCCTGCTCAGACATTGACTGCACGATTGCAATGTGTTCTGCGAAGGCGTGTTCAAAGATGCGAATCGGATTCGGCTCAGTGTGCATGGCGTCTCCTTTCCCGAAGAAACGTTCAATCAGGAGCCGGACGAGGGAGGGACAGACATGGAAGATTGTACGTCCATTTGGACGGGGAGTGCACCAGCTTTTGCTTTGGCGACAAAATCAGTGAGTGTGGCTGCAACAAAATCTAGCATGGGGGTCGTTAGTCCGGGGTAGACGCCAAGCCAGAAGACGCGGTCCATCACAAAGTCAGAGTTGGTGAGAGAACCGGGAATGCGGCAGTCGCAGCCCTCATAGGCCGGCTGTCGGGTGAGGTTGCCGCCGAAGAGCAGGCGGGTGTCGATTCTCTGCGCGTCGAGGGCGCGGATGAGCTGGTTGCGAGTGAAGGGGGCTTCCGGCCGGACGGCGATGGGAAAGCCGAACCACGCTGGGTCAGAACCGGGCGTGGCCTCGGGAAGCATGAGGCAATCCTGGAGCAGCTGGAGCGCGGCCCGGAGGCGCTGGAAGTTCTGCTTGCGGCGTGAGATAAATTCCGGCAGGCGGTCAAGCTGCGAGACGCCGAGGGCGGCCTGCATGTCCGTGGCTTTTAGGTTATAACCGATGTGCGAATAAGTGTATTTGTGGTCGTAGCCGTGGGGCAAAGAGCCGAGCTGCCAGTCAAAGCGTTTGCCGCAGGTATTCTCCTTGCCGGGGTTGCACCAGCAGTCGCGGCCCCAGTCGCGGAAGGACTCGATGAGGGTCTTGAGGCTGGGTGTGCTGGGGAGAACGTGCCGGTCGTGTCGGAGGTTGAGGTGGTGTGGAGGATAG
>JAJXXG010001164.1 GCA_021781255.1 Acidobacteriota bacterium | reverse complement strand
GAGGGTCATCGGGGAGTTGGGAGGGGGCGTAAGTCGTTGAAAAGAATTGGCTCCTCAGGTAGGACTCGAACCTACAACCCTTCGGTTAACAGCCGAATGCTCTGCCATTGAGCTACTGAGGAGTGTCTGACGTTAGATTGTCCCCTATAAAGTTAGCAGACTGCCACCGGCGCGTCAAAGCTACCACACACAGCCAGGCGCCCTCCAGCGCTAGGATGGAACTACCACCTTCAGGAGTCCTGCATGTCCCGTATTTCACGCCTCGACCGCAGCGAAGTCACCCCCGATCTTGCCGCCCTTTTTGATAAGGTTTTTGCCCAGCGCGGCAACGTGCCCAATATGTTCCGCGTCATGGCTCACCGACCTGAAATCTTCGCCACCATGCAGGCGCATTTCGGCGCTGTCCTCAACACAGGTACCGTCTCCACCAAACTCAAAGAGCTCATCATCGTCCGCACCAGTCAGGTGAATAGCACGCCATACTGTCTCGCAAGCCACACCATCCTCGCACGTGGGCTCGGCTGGACTGACGACCAACTCGCCCACCTTGCCGAATGGCCCAGCCGCACAGACTTCACGCCAGCTGAAAAGGCAGCGCTCCGCCTCGCTGAAACGGTCACGCGCGACGCTCACGCCGTTAGTGACGAGCAATTCGCCGAGCTCCGCAGCTTTTACTCTGAAGGTGAAATCGTTGAGCTGCTCTGCGCAATCGGCCTGTTTAACTACTTCAACCGTTTCAACAACGCTCTCCAAATGGAGCCCACCAAACCCGGCGAAGGTGGCTGTGCTCCTACAGTCCAGTCCACTCCAGCCGCAGCACACTAGCACACGATTCTCTTCCATCTCTCACGGAGCAATTTTTCATCCTCAGATGACCTTAACGATCCCCGCAGGCACATTCCACGCATATCTTTTCGACTGCGACGGCACCATTGTCGATTCCATGCCGCTCCACTTCATCGCCTGGAAGCAAACCCTGGCCGAGTGGGGTTGCTACTTTGACGAGCAGCTTTTTTATGCCTGGGGCGGTCGTCCCGTTGCCGACATTATTGCCTCGCTCAACCAGCAGTACGGCCTTCAGATGCCCATCGCAGAGGTCGCGCACCTCAAAGAGGCCCGCTACCACGAACAGCTCCATCAGCTCCAGCCAATCCCCGAAGTTGTGGAGCACATTCACGCTCAATACGGCCGTATTCCCCTCGCCGTCGTCTCTGGTAGTCGCCGCAACTCCGTCATTGGCTCGCTTTCAGCCCTTGATCTCCTCGATAAATTCGAAACTCTCGTCTGCGCGGAAGACTATAAACGCGGCAAGCCCGCCCCAGACGCTTTTCTCCTCGCCGCCGAGCGCCTCGGAATCGCGCCGCAGCACTGCCTCGTCTTTGAAGACACTGAGATGGGCATACAGGCCGCCACTGCCGCCGGCATGGCATCTGTCCGCGTGCCCCAGCCGCATGAGAGAGTCAAAAACAACGGAACCATAACCCCGGCGAAGACGTAAAGAGACTCATCCTCGAGTTTCCCCGGAGCAGTATGCCTTCCATTTCAGCCGATCATGCAAGCTGCCAGCCCGACTCAACTACGCGCGTCGAATGGGTCCCGCTGCTCGTCATCGCTGCGGCTGTAGCGCTGCTGCACATGCTCACCAACGGCCGTTACGGTTTCCACCGCGATGAACTGCAGTTCCTCAGCGACGCTCGCCGCATGGACTGGGGCTTCGTCGCTTTCCCGCCACTCACCCCGTTCCTTGAGCACATCGGCCTCGCGCTCTTTGGCATCTCCCTCGTCGGGTTGCGCCTATTCTCAGTACTTGCGCAAGCTGCAGTCATCGTCGTCAGTGGCCTCATGGCTCGCGAACTCGGCGGCGGACGCTTTGCACAGGTCATCACTGCGCTCACAGTCGCCTTTTCCCCGCTACCGCTCTTCAGTGGAACCGAATTCCAGTACACCAGCTTCGACTTTCTCTGGTGGGTCCTCGCCGCGTATTTCATCATCCGCCTGCTTCGCACTCAGAATCCCCGATGGTGGCTCGCCGTCGGCGCGGCGCTCGGCCTCGGCCTTCAAACCAAATATTCCATCGTCTTTTTCATTGCCGGTATACTCTTCGGCCTTGTCTTCACCGCCGCGCGCCGTCAGCTTGCCAGCGCGTGGTTCTGGTCAGGTTTCGTCCTCGCACTTCTCATCTTCCTGCCCAATTTCGTGTGGCTAGTCCACCACGATTTCATCTCTTACGCATTTCTCCAGCACATCCACGCTCGTGACGTCGCCGAAGGCCGCGCTGACGGTTTCCTGAAAGATCAATTCCTTTATGGCGCCAATCTCGCAGCCATTCCGCTCTGGATTGCCGGGCTCATCCTCTTTCTGCGCAGCAGACGCTACCGCATGCTGGCCTGGATGTACATCGTTCCTCTCTCGCTCTTTTTCTTTGGCAAGGGGCGATTTTATTACGTGGCGGCTGCATACCCCATGCTCATTGCCATGGGCGCTACTGCAGCCGGCAAGTGGCTTCCCCTCGCACATCGCTATCTTCGTCGTGCCGTGCTTTCGGTCTTCTATGCCGTGCTTGTCACCAGCAGCATCTATGTCTGCGCCTTCATAATCCCGTTCGCCTCATCCGGTCCACTGCGCAACTTCGCCCTCAAGAACAATAGCGACCTGCGCGAAGAAATCGGTTGGAATCAGCTCGTACGCACCGTTGCGCAAGTCCGCGATTCTCTCCCGCCCGATCAGCGCGCACATTTAGGAATCACCACCGGCAATTATGGCGAGTTCGGCGCAATCGATAATCTCGGCCGTGCTTATGGGCTCCCTCAGCCCATCGGGACCACCAACTCCGAGTGGCTATGGGGATATCCATCGCCTCCGCCAACCACCTTTATAGTTCTGGGCCTTCGGGCCGATGAAGCCAACGATATCTTCACCAATTGCCGTCTCGTTGCCCGCAACGGCAACTCACAAGGCGTGCGCAATGAAGAGAGTGTCCACCACCCTGACATTTTTCTCTGCGGACCGCTGCGTTTGCCTTGGGCTGAGCTCTGGAAGAAGCATCGCGAATTCGGCTGATACAGCGCATCGCGCATCAATAGAGAAGCACCGCCACGCGATAGGTCGTAAACGTGCTCTGGCTCGTCTGCGCGGGGCACGCCCCCACTTCAGCCGAACGGAACCGGCCACTCGCAAGCTGTTTCGTGAGCTGCTTCGGCAACCGGTTCATATCTGGACCCTGCCACCGCATCACAAGCACTGGCGTACCTCCGCTGAGCCTTGAAGGCAGCCTGTTGTTCATCGCGCAGGCAGCCCGCGCATCGCCCTTGCGCGATCGAATCGTGATCCCGCTCACACGCATCAACTGCTCCACTCGCCGCTCCACCTGAGAGTTAGAAAGCACATCCACGTTCTTATCAAAATCCGCCACGGCGTAAAGCGCCCCATGGCTCTTCACCACGCCAATACCCACGCGGTTCACCTCCGGGTTAAGCATGTTCGCCCTATGTTCAGGCGAGTGCAGCCACCCATCCTGAATCTGCGCCGGATAATCTCCCAGTGCCACATTCTCTTCAATCAGGCTGAAGTGTGCTCCCGCAGCGCTCGCCCGTTCGCTCACACTCATCTCGCCGCCATAGCGATGCGCAATCGGCCCTTCAGCCGCCATCCTCTGGCAATGCCGCAGCGCAGCAGTCGCCAGTGCCGGGTCCCACTCGAGCGGTGGCACGCCCGCTTGAACCCGTGCTTGGTTGGCCAGCGCAAATAGCTGTTCAGCTGCGGAATGCACAATCACTGCATCTGCTCCCCGGCCATTACCATCGCTTTGCCCAGGCAGAGCAGCCGGCATTGCCAGCAGCAAGAAGTACATAATCATCATCTTGGTTCGCATCACCATATTGTTTTAGACCCAACTCGCCGCACTCTGTCGCGTTATCCTGCCTTTGCGCATGTCATTCACCACTGCAACTCGCCTTCGTACTCTGCGTAAGCTCGCAAGCCGCCAGCCCCTGGCGGTTGTTGGCTTCTTTCTCCTCTCCATTTTCTTCTTCGGCGGCATTGCCGCGCCATGGCTCGCACCGTATAACCCATCCTCCATCAACCTTGTCCACCGTCTTGAAAGCCCGTCTGCCGCGCATCCCGCCGGTACTGACGAGTTGGGCCGCGACACCCTTTCGCGGCTCCTCTGGGGCGCACGACTTTCACTCGCTGTCTCCGTCAGCGTCGTCTCCATCTCGCTTGCCCTCGGCCTCGCCATTGGTGGGCTGGCGGGCTACTTCGGCGGCTGGGTTGATCTCGCTCTCACCACTTTCGCCATGAACACTTTTCTTGCTCTGCCCGGAATCCTGCTCGCCATCGCTTTCGCCGCATTTCTCGGTCCTGGGTTTACAAATTTGGTTCTGGCACTCTCCATCGGCGGATGGGCTGGCTACGCCCGTCTCGTCCGAGCCCAGGTCCTCGCCGTTCGTGAGCGCGAGTTTGTCGAAGCCGCGCGCGCCCTCGGGGCCGGTGGCCTGCGCATCTTCTTCCGCCACATCCTACCCAACGTCCTTCAGCCCATCCTCGTACAGGCCGCCATCGGCATGGCTGGCGTCATCCTGGCGGAAGCAACGCTCTCCTTCCTCGGACTTGGCATCCCCGCACCTGCGCCAAGCTGGGGTGGCATGCTCAACGACGCCCGCCTCCATCTCTTTGACTCGCCCCACCTCGTTCTTTTCCCCGCAATCGCCGTCGCAGGAGCGGTCCTCGGATTCAACTTCCTTGGCGACGCCCTCCGCGATCAACTCGACCCTCGCACACGCCTCGAAATCGGGCTATGATGTGCCCATGTAC
>JAJXXG010001321.1 GCA_021781255.1 Acidobacteriota bacterium | reverse complement strand
GACTAAACACCGTCGACCCGCACCGCGAGAAGAACTACTATGCAATGCGCCCCAGCATCGCCATTCCGCAAAACCAGGTCCTCGATCTCGACGGCTCCTTCGGCCTGCATCCCTCGCTCGCCGCCTTCAAGCCGCTCTACGACCAGGGCCATCTCGCCATCGTCCACGCAGTCGGCTCGCCCGACATGTCCCGCTCCCACTTCGACGCGCAGGACTTCATGGAGTCCGGAACGCCCGGCAACAAGAACACCCGCGACGGCTGGCTCAATCGCGCGCTTCAAGCCGAAGACCTTCGCCGACCCGCGCAGCACACGGCCTTTCGCGCAGTCGCGCTCAGCGCCGACGTCCCGCTCACCCTCGCAGGTCCGATCCCCGCCATCGCGCTCAACAACGTCGGCGACTTTGCTGTGGACGGCCGCGGCCCCGCTCCATCGCCAGCCGCAAGCGCCTTTGCGGCCATGTATGGTTCCACTGGCGACCGCATCTTCCACTCCGCCGGCGAAGAAGCCTTCGACGCCGTCCAGATGCTCCGCGCCGCCAACCCCGCGCAATATGCGCCCGCCAACGGCGCCGACTACCCAAAGACAGAATTCGGCAACAGCATGCGCCAGATCGCCCAGCTCCTCAAGGCCAACCTCGGCGTCGAGGCCGCCTTCTCGGACGTCACCGGCTGGGACACACATCAGAACCAGGGCAGCGTCAACGGTCAGCTCGCCAATCGCCTCCTCGATTTCTCCGCATCCATCGCTGCGTTCTGGCGCGACATGGGCGACGATGCCGAGGACATCACCCTCGTCACCATGTCCGAGTTCGGCCGCACCGCACGCGAAAACGGCACGGGCGGCACAGACCACGGTCACGCCAATGTCATGTTCGTCCTCGGTGGCCACATCCACGGCGGCAAGGTCTATGGCCAGTGGCCCGGCCTGGACAACGACCAGCTCAACCAGGGCCGCGACCTCGCTCTCACCACCGACTACCGTCAGGTCCTCGGCGAGCTCGTTTCCACCACGCTCAACGCCAGCAATCTCGGTCTTGTCTTTCCCGGTGCGCAGATCGCGCCCAGCAGGTTCCTGCGTCTCGCGTAGGCCTCACGCCCGCCGCAGGATACTCCATCCTTTCCGCGTCCACCTCGCGGAAAGGATGGACTGTCTTCCCTACTCCGCCTCCCCTGCCGTTGGCAGCCGCCTCACCCCTTGTTGTACCCTCGAATTGGCATGAAAATTCCGCGCCTTTTCTCCGTTTCCGCCCTTGCTCTTGTCTTCGCCGCCGCGTCCTTCGCGCAGGACACCACCAAGCCTGCCGACATACCCGACGCGCCCACAGCCACCCCCGCCGCGCTCGTGCAGCCCAACGGCCCCCACGTCATCATGGACACATCCATGGGCCGCATCACCTGCCAGTTCTTTCAAAAGCAGGCCCCCAACGCCGTCGCCAACTTCATCGCGCTCGCACAGGGCACCAAAGACTGGACCGACCCCACAACCCACAAGAAGCAGCACAACAAGCCGCTCTATGACGGCACCACCTTCCACCGCGTCATTCCCGAATTCATGATTCAGGGCGGCGACCCCGCCGGCACCGGCATGGGCGATCCCGGCTACACCTTCCCCGATGAGTTCGACCCCAACCTCAACTTCGATGTCCCCGGCCGCCTCGCCATGGCCAACTCCGGCCCTGACACCAACGGCAGCCAGTTCTTCATCACCGAGCAGGCCTACCCATCCCTCGACCAGCACTACACCCTCTTCGGTCAGTGCGATCCGTCCAGCATCCTCGTCGTCCAGTCCATTGCGCGCGTCGAGCGCGACTCGAACGACAAGCCCCTCACGCCTGTCTACCTCAACAAGGTCACCATCATCCCGGAAGGCCAGCCGCTGCCGCCGGCTCCGCCAGCACCAGCCGCACCCGTCGCAGCCCCCGCGCCGCAGCAATAGCCTGACAACCTCTTCTCGTGTTCGCGTGTGCGCGCGCCGTCGGCAGTGGTGAAATTTCCGGCATGGCCGTTTTACGTCAACTTGCCGATCCGAAGCATCATTTAGAGGTTCCGGCAGGCCCGGGCTTTACTTTTCGTAATTTCGGGTCCATGGTCCGTATACCCGTCGTATGTTCGATTATGAACTGACTTCGAGGGCCTCCATGGAAAGCGATACGCAACGAATCGCGCTTGGGTTGCGCCGGAGAGATGTCGCTGTCCTCGAGACGCTGGTCGAGCAATACCAATACCGGCTTGTTCGTTATCTCGTCTCCCTTTTCGGCAGACGCGATGGAGTTGACGATCTGGTGCAGGAGACGTGGCTCCGGGTCCTGGAGCGAGGTGGGTCCTACAACGGAAATTCCCGCTTCGAACCCTGGCTCTTCAGGGTGGCACGCAATGTTGCTCTCGACACCATCCGTAAGCGACCGATGTCCAGTCTGGACTCAAATGAGGAGGACGGTATTCGCTCATCGCCTGCTTCCGGTGAGCCTTCGCCATACACGCTTGCGGCGCGGACGCAAGATGCCGAGCGGCTTGCCCACTCGCTCGAAACTTTGGAACCCGCCTATCGCGAAGCCCTCGTATTGCGTTTTCAAGAAGATCTGTCTCTACAGGAAATATCCGCGATTGTGGGAGCGCCGGTCTCTACCGTAGCTTCCAGAATTTATCGAGGACTGGCAACGCTGCGGGGGCAGTTCGAGGGAGAAACAGCATGATTCTTGATCACCACGAACGGTTCCAACGCATGATCGACGAGAGTTTGTCGGGCGCCCTCTCGGCGGAGAAGGAACACTCTCTCCGCGAGCATCTTGCCACTTGCGCTCCATGCCAGGAGTATCTCCGCGCCAACAACCGCGTTATCGCGGGCCTGAGCGGATTTTCCTTCGAGGTGAATCCAACCCTCAATGCCAGGGTTCTGACAGCCCTCAAGCTGAAGGCGCAACAGGCCGGGACGGCACAGCCAAGCGCGGCACAGGCAGGTCTTCGGCGATTCATGCGCCGGCATAACGTGCAATTCAGGATCTGGGCTGCATTTGCTGTAGCGCTCTCAATGTCAATTGTGGGATCGGCAATTGTCTACCAGGTGGCTAAACTGCTGACCGTCCCAATGCATTTCGACACGGCTCAAGTCCAGGCAGGCGTGCTCGTCTTTTGGCTGCTGCCATCGTTTTGCGCGTCCTTATGTCTGCTCGCGGCGCCTGGTGAGAATAGAGGCATTGTATGACGCAGCAATCGGCGGTGCTTTTGATAACGTTCCTGGCCGGGCTAGTAGTTGCGGCTATCTTGTTGGGAACCGCAAGACGGAATGTTCTATCCCGGTCTGCAATGGTCATTGCAGCACTGGCGATTCCGAGCTGGGTAATCTATTTTGCTTCCAACCAGGGCCGTTCCTTTCTTGCTGCCAAGGGATTTCTCAGTACGATGCCGGACGCGCTTTGGTTTGGCCTAACGTTCGGGGTATTCACCGCGGCTTTTTTCCTTGCACTCGGATATGTCTATGGGGACGCAAGAAGGCGTCAAATGCCTGCTTGGGCCTGGGTGATTGCCGCTTCCCTCATACCCAATTTGATTGGATTCATCCTTTATTTTCTGTTTAGAGGGCCTCTCCTGTGTCCTTGCAGTTCCTGTGGCAAGCCTATTCGAGGGGGAGAAGCATTCTGCTCACACTGCGGATCCTCGCAGGGTTCCAGTATCGGACGCATTACAGCTGACTCTGCGCAAAAAGGGGTATGAAGACTAGCTTTGCCAGCGTGTCGAATAAATCATCGCCCAAAATGGAGGACAGTATGAACCGTGAGCGCGCCTTACAGGTAGTGTTGGTATTGGTGGGCTTGTTTTATTGCTTTTGGGGCTATCTCCTATTCGACGATCTGTGGCACTCCAGGTGGCTTAGCGGGCATAGTGACGTCATGCCGATGTTCCTGAGCCTTAACACGGCGCTCGGACCCTGTCTGCTGCTGGCCGTTAAGCAGCCGGCCAAGCATCGCTTGATGATCGGCTATGGGGCGTGGTCAAGCCTAGCCCATGGGTTCACGATGACAATCATGTCGGCGCAGGCCGTGGCCCATGGGATGCACAGGCAGGATAGTCCCCAGGACATTGTGATCTTTGTCGTCATTGGGGTCGCGCTGCTCGTACTCTTGCCGGCAAAACAAGCATCATCGGCCGTTCGTCTGGAGCGGATCGTCCCCCAAGCCGATTGACACCTTCAAGGCCAGTCACTTCATTCAGACCGGTTTCCTTACCGGGGAGAGCGGATGGGGAGTAAGCCTCGGACATGGTACAGCCATCCACCTGGACGTAGAGTCGCCTATCCGGAAACAGCACCGCTGCCGCGCCATCCTCGCACACAGCGCTCCGTTGTACACTCATCGCAATGCACCTCACCGCCCGCTCCGCTTTGCTGTTGCCGCTCTCGCTCGCTCTTTTTCTCTCTGCCGCTCCTGCGCACGCTCCTGCCCAAACCCCACCCAAGGCTTCCTCGAAAATGACCCATACCCTCACTCCGGAAGACGTGCAGCGCTCCGCCATCGTCATTGACACCCACGCCGACACGCCCCAGCGCTTCGTCGATGAGGGCTACGACCTCTCCGACCCGCTCAATGGCGGCAACTTCAACCTCGAATCCGCGCGCAAAGGCAACCTCGGCGCCGAGTTCTTCTCCATCTGGGTCGAGCCGGAAGCCAACAAGGGCCACTACGCCCGCCGCACTCTCATCCTCATTGACTCCGTCAAGCAGCAGGTTGCCCGCCACTCCGATGCCATGCTCTTCGCCACCTCGCCCGCCGACATCGAACGCGCCCATCGCGAGCACAAACTCGCCGCGCTCATGG